>NZ_JAPCIQ010000085.1:0-17457 GCF_027707405.1 Aeromonas sp. QDB68
GTGTGTTTGGAGACAGCCAGTTTACCAGCACCCTGTCTGTCAACTTCCACTTCCCCAAGATCCCGCGAAGAACCTTATTTTTTGGGGTAAAATAACAAACTTGGATATGACAAAAAAAGCAGACATTCTGTGATAAATCTCATATCCTGTGCGGCGTCACGAGGTGTTTGCTGGCAAGGTATCACAAGGTAACAAAGTGTTATTTTTCGTTAGAAAATAATTTCAGACCAGGCCTGACGCGGCTTGCAGCCTGATAGCGAAAAAATACCTGGCCACGACGCCGAATACTGCACAGAAAATTGACCTGGATTAAACCATTGCAGGTCTGATTTCGTTACTTTACAACATATCCATACTGACACGGTGAGACAGGAAGCCTCATTGGCGACCATCTCTCCAAACAATATCAATAATATGGGGTGAAACCATGTACGAGAAGTCTGTTGTTATTACTGCTGAAAACGGCCTGCACACCCGTCCTGCAGCTCAGTTCGTGAAAGAAGCCAAAGAATTCCAAAGCGAGATCACTGTGGTCTCCGGTGGCAAATCCGCCAGCGCCAAGAGCCTGTTCAAGCTCCAGACCCTGGGTCTGACCAAAGGCACCAACGTGACCATCCAGGCTGACGGCCCGGACGCTCAGAAAGCCGTTGAGAAGCTGGTTGCCCTGATGGACGAGCTGGAGTAATCCAGCTTTACTCCTCCCCCACAGTCGTTTTAATAGGAAGGATTATGATATCTGGCATTCTTGCGTCCCCCGGTATCGCATTCGGCAAGGCGCTTCTTCTGAAAGAAGATGAAATCGTTATCAATCAGGGCAAGATTCCCGCCGAACAGATTGATGCCGAGATCAACCGCTTCCTCGAAGCCCGCACCAAATCAGCCGCACAGCTGGAAGCCATCAAAGAGATGGCCGGTCGCACCTTCGGTGAAGAAAAAGAGGCCATCTTCGAAGGCCACATCATGCTGCTCGAAGATGAAGAGCTGGAAGGGGATATCAGATCCTTCATCAAAGAACACAAGGCCTCTGCCGACAGAGCCGTTCACGAGGTGATCGAACAGTACGCCAAGATGATGGCCGATCTGGATGACCCCTATCTGCGTGAGCGCGCCACCGACTTCCGTGACATCGGCACCCGTCTGGTCAAGAACGTACTGGGCATCGCCGTTGTCAACCTGAGCACCATCGACGAAGAGGTCATCCTGGTCGCCAAAGACCTGACCCCGTCTGAAACCGCTCAGATCAACCTGAAATACGTGCTGGGCTTCGTCACCGACATCGGTGGCCGTACCTCCCACACCTCCATCATGGCCCGCTCCCTGGAGCTGCCGGCCGTTGTGGGCACCAACGACATCACCGAGCGCGTCAAGAACGGTGACACGCTGGTGCTGGATGCGATCAACAACCAGGTCATCATCAACCCGACCGCCGACCAGTTGAACGAAGCCAAGAAGTTCCAGGCCCAGTTCCAGGCCGAGAAGGACGAGCTGGCCAAGCTCAAAGACCTGCCTGCCATCACTCTGGATGGCCACCAGGTCGAAGTGTGCGCCAACATCGGGACCGTCAAGGATACCGAAGGCGCCATCCGCAACGGCGCCGAAGGCGTGGGTCTGTACCGTACCGAGTTCCTGTTCATGGACCGTGACGCGCTGCCGACCGAAGACGAGCAGTTCAAGGCTTACAAAGAAGTGGCCGAAGCCATGCCGGATCAACCGATCATCGTCCGTACCATGGACATCGGCGGCGACAAAGAACTGCCCTACATGAATTTCCCGAAAGAGATGAACCCCTTCCTGGGCTGGCGTGCCGTGCGTATCTTCTTCGATCGCACCGACATTATGCACGCCCAGCTGCGGGCCATCCTGCGTGCGTCTGCCTTCGGCAAACTGCGCATCATGTTCCCGATGATCATCTCCGTCGAAGAGTTCCGCAGCCTGAAGGCTACCGTGGAGACGCTGAAAGCCGAACTGCGTGCCGAAGGCAAAGCCTTTGATGAATCCATCGAAGTCGGTATCATGATCGAGACCCCGGCCGCGGCCGTGATGGCTCATCATCTGGCCAAGGAAGTGGATTTCTTCAGTATCGGTACCAACGACCTGACCCAGTACACCCTGGCTGTCGACCGTGGTAACGAGATGATTTCCGCCATGTACAACCCGCTGTCACCCTCCGTCCTGACCCTGATCAAGATGGTGATCGACGCTTCCCATGACAATGGCAAGTGGACCGGTATGTGCGGTGAACTGGCTGGTGACGAACGCGCCACCCTGCTGCTGCTGGGTATGGGTCTGGATGAGTTCTCCATGAGCGCCATCTCTGTACCGCGTATCAAGAAGCTTATCCGCAACACCAACTTCGAAGATGTGAAGGCCATGGCCGACCAGGCGCTGAGCTTTGCCACCGCCGCCGAAATCGAAGCGTGCGTAGATAACTTTATTAAGCAGAAGGCAGTCTGCTAAGATCGGCTGCAAACAGCGACAATCATCTCTAGGAGCTTTTACTATGGGTCTGTTCGACAAACTGAAGAAACTGGTTTCCGACGACAGTTCTGACACTGGCGGCATCGAAATCTTTGCTCCGCTGTCCGGCGAAATCGTCCCCATCGAAGATGTGCCTGACGTCGTCTTCGCCGAGAAGATCGTCGGCGACGGCATCGCCATCAAACCGGCCGGCAACAAGATGGTTGCTCCGTGCGACGGCACCATCGGCAAAATCTTCGAGACCAACCACGCGTTCTCTCTGGAGTCCGACTCTGGTATCGAGCTGTTCGTTCACTTCGGTATCGACACCGTCGAGCTGAAGGGTGAAGGTTTCACCCGTATCGCTCAGGAAGGTCAACAGGTCAAGCGCGGTGACACCATCATCGAGTTCGATCTGGCCGTTCTGGAAGCCAAAGCCAAGTCTACCCTGACGCCTGTGGTCATCTCCAACATGGACGAGATCAAAGAGCTGGTGAAGATGACTGGCGCCGTGACCGTGGGCGAAACCCCGGTGATCCGCATCAAGAAATAATGCGCCCTGGCCTGACGCCAGCGACCGCCAAAAACCGAAGCCTGGTGCTTCGGTTTTTTTTTGCCCCTTCCATCCCCCGATACTCCATGGGCTCCCGCACAGGTCAGCATGACGGCAAACAGGCAGAAATGTTATCGAGATCAACACGGGCATAAGCAAGCCGAGTACCCTCAAGAGGGATACCTGCGGGTCCTTTGGCTCGATATGAGACGGGATGAAAAGAGATAAGCCGCTTAAGTGGCGAGGAGACAACGATGCTGAGAAATTCCGAACAACGTTATGGCAGCCTGAGCATAGGGCTGCACTGGTTGACCTTGCTGCTGATGATCGCCGTCTATGCGCTGATGGAGTTCAGGGACATCTTCCCCAAAGGGTCGGCCGGACGCGACCTGATGAAGGAGTTTCACTTTATGGTGGGTCTGCTGATCCTGGCGCTGGTGGTCGTGCGCCTGCTGGTGCGCGTGGGTAGCCCTTCACCGCGTATCGTGCCCGAGCTCTCCCCCCTGATGCTCACGCTGGCCAAGCTCGCCCATCTGGCGCTCTATGGCTTCCTGATCCTCACCCCGCTGCTGGGCTGGCTGCTGTTGAGCGCAGGGGGCAAGCCCATTCCCTTCTTCGGCCTGGCGCTCCCCGCCCTCATCGCCCCCGATGACGGCCTGAAGGGCACCATCAAGGAGTTGCACGAGACGCTGGCCAACATTGGCTATGCTCTGATTGCCCTGCACGCAGCGGCAGCCATCTACCACCACCATGTGCTCAAGGACAACACCCTGACCAATATGCTGCCCGAGCGCAAATAACCAGCAACGGGTTGCACACCAACAAAAAGGCCCCTGTGACAGGCAATGCTGTTCAGATAAGCACTTTTTTGACTGATTATTCATAAATTGGATTTGAGTTGAGGGGGCAAGGCTGTGTCCAGTCGATCTTCCTCCAGCCTTTATCCAGCGGGGCTTGCAATAGAAAGAGGGAGGCATCATGCCTCCCTCGATTTTTTGTCCTGATACTACGTGGACTGGAACTCAAATTCTCTTAAGTGAACAGCATTGCCCTGTGACAGGGGCCTTTTTGTTCATGGAGGGCCATGGGCGACACGTCGTCAGCCGGGCAATACCACCCGGCTTTCGCCGCCACCGAGGGCCTCCACCCGCACCTGCACGCCGATCCGCTCCACCAGGGTCTGCACGTGGGAGATGACCCCGATCTGACGACCGGCCGCCTGCAGGGAATCAAGGCTGGCGAGCGCCAGATCCAGGCTGTCGGGATCGAGCGTGCCGAAGCCCTCGTCGATAAACAGCGATTCGACCTGGGTCTGGCGCGACGACAGGCTGGATAGGGCCAGCGCCAGCGCCAACGACACCAGGAAGCTCTCGCCGCCGGAGAGGGAATCCACCGAGCGCACCTCGTCCCCCATGTCGAGATCCACCACCTGCAGCGCCAGATCGGTGCCGGGCACTCGCTCCAGCCGATAGCGGGGGGAGAGCTCGGCGAGCTGGGCGTTGGCCTCCAGCAGCAGCCGCTCCAGGGTGAGGCTCTGGGCGAAGGTGCGCAGCTTGGCGCCGCTGGCCGAACCGATAAGGTCACAGAGCCGCTGCCAGTGATCCGCCACCGCCTGCTGGGCGGCCAGCTCCTCCTGCAAGGTACCCGCTTTGAGGGCCGCCGCCTCGGCCTGGGCCAGCGTGCTCTTGCACTGGAACAGCTGCTCGTCGAGAGCGCGGCAGTGCGCCTCCAGCGCCGTCAGCCGGCTGTCGAGCTCCGGCGGCGCCAACGCGGCCAGCTCGGGGTGATGCTCGCGGTAACGATCCCGCTTGCTCTCCTCCAGTGCCAGCGCCCGCTGCCGCTCGGTCAAACGGGTACGCGCCTCGGCGCGGGCATCCTCCAGCGCCTGCAAGGCGGCGCGGCGCGACTTAAGCTCATCCGGGCTCATGGCCAGCAGGCGGCGCAGGTCGTATTCGGCGATGCCGAGGCTGCTGGCGTGGGCAGCCCAGCGCCCCAGCGCCTCCCGCCGCCGCCGGCTGCTCACCTGCTTCTCCTGCTCCAGATGGCTGAGACGGGTCTTGAGCTCTGTCTGGCGCTCGCGAAGGGTGCGGGCCGCCCCCTGCATCGTCTCCAGCTCGCTGGCCAGTTGCTGCAGCCGCTGCTGCCAGCGGCTCTCGACCAGGGCAATCTCCTCGCCCCCCAGACAGGTGGCACGACTGGTAACCAGCCCCTGCCGTTGCTGTTCATGTTCCTTGTAGTCGCGCTCGAGCTTGTGCAGCAGCTCACGCTGGGTCTGCAAGCGCGCCTCCTGAGCACTCAGGGCCGGGGTGAGGCTGGCAATCTCGCCGGTCAGCCGCTCCCACTCGCTCTGGCCGTGCAGCCAGGCCTCGCAGGCCCGCTGCCACTCGCGCCACTGCTGGCTGCCCAGCCACTGACGCCAGGGCTGGCCTCCCATCTGCTCGTCGAGCCGGCTGCCCCCCTGCTCAAGGCGCTGGCGCAGGGTCGCTTCCTGCTCGCCCATCCCCTTCACCTCCCCTTCCAGGGCGATGCGCTGGCGGTCGGCCTCCTGCCACTGCTGCTCGAACTGCTGGTACTGGCTGGCCAGCTGGCTCAGCTGCTGGCGCACGGCCTGCAACTGCTGCTGCCCCTGCTGGGCCTCGCGCAGTTGCTGCTGGCTGCGGGCCAGCCCCTGCTCCAGACTCTGGCCGCGGCCGAGCAGGGTACTCATCAACTCGTTCCACTCGATCGGGCTCTGACGTAGCGGCAACGGATGGCCCAGCAGCTCGGCACCGCCGAGCTGCTGCCAGCGCTGGGTCAGCTGCTCGGCGCGCGTCTCCAGCTCAGGCAGATGTTGCTGGCGCACCGCCAGCTGGCGGGCCAGCTCCTGGCGTTCGCTCTCGCACTGAATGTATTGGTGATTGAGCCGATCCCACTCAAGCTCCAGGCTGCGGACGCGCTCCGCCAGTTGCCCCAGAATGCCCGCCACCTGTGGCTGGCTCTGGTGATAGGGGTGTTCCTCGGCGCCGCAGAGCGGGCAAGGTTCACCATCGCGCAGGATGTGGCGATGCTGCTCGAAACTGGCGATGGCACGGGACTGCTCCAGCGCGTGGCGTGCCTCGTCCCGCTGCAGGGCGAGCCGCTCACGAGCCGGCGCCAGCTCGTCGCCGAGGATGGCCAGCTTGCCGAGCGCCTGCTCCAGCTGGGCGATCTCCTGCTGCAGGCGACCATGCTGCTCGCCGTGATTGCGGCCATAGTCGGCCAGCTCCAGCAGCTGGCGCAGTTGGCCCAACTGTTCGGTCTGCTGCTGCCACTGCTCCTGCGCCTTGGCCAGGCGCCCCTCCCACTGCTGCTCCTGCAGCTCGTGCTGCTGTTGCTGCAGCCGCTCCTGCTCGCGTTGCCAGTAGTCGCGCTCCTGCTGCCCCTGCTCCAGCTGGTGCTGCAACTGCCTGAGGACACGCAGCTTGTGCTCGCGCAGGGTGAGCAGCTGCTGCAGCCTGTCGGCATCTTCGGCCCAATCCTGCATGGCGGTGAGCAGGGGCTGCCATTGGCGGGCCACCGGCGCCAGCTCCTTGTGCTCCTCAAGCCAGGCGCCCCACTGCTGGTGCTGGGCCTTGAGCTGCTCCACCTGCTGGCGCTGCTGGTGCCAGCCCTGCTCCAGGGTGAGCTGCACCTCCCGCTCCTGCGCCCCCTCCTGCTGGATCTTCTGCAGTTGCTGCTGCTTTTCCCGAATGCGGGTGTCGAGCTCCTGCGCCCGTTTGAGTTCAGGCTGCAGGGCGCCCCACTCGCGCTCGGCGGCTATCTTCTCCGCCAGCAACTGCTGTTCGGTGAGGGCGCTCTGCTGGGTCTGCTCCTCCAACTTGCCAAGTTCGGGGCCAAGCTCGGCCAGCGCCTTCTCCTGCTGCTGCACCTCCAGGGTGAGGCGGGCCAGCTCGTCGTGATCGGCGCGGGCCACCTGGGCCTGCTCGGCACGGGCGAACTCCTCACGCTCGGGGGCGGCCGCACCGTGGGCCGCCTCGGCCGCGGCAAGGGCCGCCTCTCCCTCCTGACAGGCCTGCAACTGGGCGGCGATGCGGCCGTTGAGATCGCGCAAATCCTGCATCAGCTGCTGTTGCTGCTGCTCGTGCTTGAGATTGGTGGCGAGGCTGACCTGCTGGCTCACCCACTGCTCGCGGGTCGCCTCGTCCATCAGAGCCACGTCACCGAGCCGCTGGCTGATGGCAGCCAGTTTCTGCTGCTCCTCCCGCGCCCGTTCATGGGTTTGAATCGAAATGGCGGAGTAGAGCTCGGTGCCGGTCATCCGTTCGAGCAGGGCCGAACGCTCGTCGGCGCTCGATTTGAGGAAGGCGGCAAACTCCCCCTGAGGCAGGATGACGGCGCGGCGAAACTGCTCCCAGGAGAGCCCCACCAGCTCGTCGATGCGATCCTGCAGCTCCCGCTTGCTGCCACTGAATACCTGGCCCGACACCACGTCGGTCAGGCTGCGTTCCTGGGCCTGAAAGCGCCCCTCGGCGCGGTTGCGGGCCCGGCGCACCGCCCAGCGGGCCAGCCAGATGCGGCCGTCACAGCCGCGAAACTGCACCTCGGCAAAACCGCTAGCATGGCCGCGGCTGAGGATGCCGCGCACGTCGTTGGCCTTGAGCTTCTCCTCGTCATCCATGCGGCCCACTTCGGCGACATTCTTGCGATTGGCGATAAAGCGCGGCATCTCGTCGTAGAGCGCCAGACAGATGGCATCGAGCAGGGTGCTCTTGCCAGCGCCAGTATTGCCGGTGATGGCAAACAGGCCGGCAGCCCCCAGGGCGCCACCGGCAAAATCGATGGTGAATTGACCGGTCAGGCTGGCCAGATTCTCCCCTGACAGCGACAAGATTTTCATTGGCTGGACTCCTTCACCTGCTCCAGGATCTCTTCAAACGACGCCACCAACTCGGCCTCCGGCTCCCCGTCGAACTGACGCTGATAGCAGAGGCGAAACACCTCGGTGGGGGAGAGTTCATCGAGCCGGCGCTGGCCGGCACCGTCCGCCAGCCCCTGGCCCGAGCCCTGATAACTGGTCGTGATGCGGGCAAGACGCACCGGCTTGTCGCCGATGGCGGCCAGCACGCGCTCGCGGATGCGGGCCTCGGGTTTGGGCAGCAGCAGCCGCACCTCGAGGAAGGGCTGCGCCTGCTGCGGGCAAGCGGGCAGCGCCAGCGCCTCGATGGCCTGGAGCGCCTCGTCAAGGCCGCTCTGGGGCAGCCGGATCATCTCCACCGCCCGGGGCACCGGGATCCGCTCAAGCTGGGCCAGCTTGCCCCCCTCAAACGTCACCTCCAGCACCTGATGGTTGTAGTTCGCCTCGGCCAGCGAGAGCGGCAGCGGCGAGCCGCTATAGTGCACCCCCTCGGCCGGGCTCTGGGCCAGGTGCAGGTGACCCAGCGCCGTGTAGTCGGCGGCGGCAAACAGCTCGGCAGGCAGGGCATGCTGGTTGCCGCCAAGCACCCGCCGCTCAGAGAGCTCGGAGAGCTGGCCCGCCGCCAGATAGGCGTGGCCCATGGCGATGAGGGCCTGGTCCGGATGGCAGCGCGCCCGCCCCTCGCTCAGCACCGCCTCATAGACCTGGCGTACCCCTTCGATGAGTCTGTCCTGCCCCTCCCTGAGCCCTTCTGGGCGCAGATCGCTGCTGCGCAGAAACGGCACGGCGGCGCACCAGGCGGCCACCTCGCCGTTCTTGCCTCGCAGCGGCACCAGCAGGCGCTCGGTCTCGAGGCGTCCCTCGTCGTCCCGGCTGATGCTGCCCACCAGATGCAGGTCGAAGGCGCGCAGCAGCTCGTGGGGGGCATCCAGCTTGGAGGGGGAGTCGTGGTTGCCGCCGATGAGCACCATCTCCAGTGCCGGGTGCTCGGCCCGCAGCCGTGCCAGGAAGCGGTAGAGCTGCTGCCAGGCACTGGCGGGAGGGTTGGCGGTGTCGAACAGATCGCCCGCCACCAGCAGGGTATCGATGTCGCGGGTCTTGATGGTGTCGGCCAGCCAGTCGAGGAAGGCGTCGTGTTCGAAGCGGCGGTCGTGGCCGTGAAGCTGATGACCGAGGTGCCAGTCGGCGGTGTGCAGGATCTTCATGGAAAACGGCTCTATAAGGAGAAGAGAGCGGGGCGAGGGCGCCCCGGGATGGAGACAAGATGAGGATGGTGCCCCCCGTTTTCAACCGGGGCAGCCCCAGACGTCAGATTCAGACGGCTTGGTAATGCATCTGGTACTGAAGATGGCCGGTGAGGGGATCGGGCACCTCCCCCCCGATTTCAAAGCCGTGGCGGCGGTAGAAACGCACCGCTGGCTCGTTCTCCACGAAGACCCGGGTATGCAGCTCGGCACATCTGGATCTGGCCTCCTGCAACAGGGCGTGCCCCACCCCCCGCCCCTGCCTATCGGGGCGCACGAAGAGTGCAGCCAGGTAATCCTCCACCAGCGCCATGAAGCCGAGCAGATCCCCTCGCTCCTCGAACACCCAGATGCGGGCGTGATCGAGGTAGCGGGTACGCAGCTCCTCCTGAGCCTGCCACCAGCAGGAGGCATCGACGAAATCGTGGGCCTGCAGGGAGGCCAGGAGCCAGATTTCGACGATCTCTTCCATGTCTTCCGGCCGACTCTGTCTCAACATGGTCGCCTCCTTGTCAGCAATGTGAACACTCGCAGTCTAGGGGAGTTGGGCCCGCTCACGGGGGTTCAAGGTGGGGCCCTGTGAGATCGATCGCCCTTTATTTAGCGAGAATGATTGGCTGATCACAAAGCGCCTCTCTAGTACAATGCCCACCGGACAATCTAGAGACCGAGGACGCCATGTGGTTTAAAAACCTGCAGATTTACCGCTTTACCCGCCCCTTCGACCTGACCGTTGAGCAGCTGGAAACCCAGCTGGAAGCCTGCGCCTTCACCCCATGCGGCAGCCAGGACATCTCCCGGTTCGGGTGGGTCAAGCCCCTTGGCAAATTCGGCTCCACCCTGACCCACGCCGCCTCTGGCCACATCCTGCTGTGCGCTCGCAAGGAAGAGAAGATGCTGCCCGGCACCGTGGTCAAGGAGATGCTGGCGGAGAAGGTAGAAGCGATCGAGTTCGAGCAGGGCCGTGCCCTCAAGAAGAAAGAGAAGGAGGCGCTGAAAGAGGAGATCATGCACACCCTGCTGCCCCGCGCCTTCAGCCGCACCAGCCAGACCTTCGCCTGGATAAACCCTGCCGACAACCTGATGGTGGTAGATGCAGGCTCCGCCAAGAAGGCGGACGATCTGCTGGCGCTCTTGCGCAAATCCATCGGCTCCCTGCCGGTGGTGCCGGTGGCCCTCAAGAACCCGCCCGAGATCACCATGACCGAGTGGCTCAACGAGGGCAACCTACCCGCCGCCTTCACCCTGGAGGACGAAGCCGAGCTGCGCAGCGCCATGGAGCACGGCGGCATCATCCGCTGCAAGCAGCAGGATCTGATGAGCGAGGAGATCAAGAATCACCTGGCCAACGACAAGCTGGTGACCAAGCTGGCCCTCAACTGGGGCGAAACCCTGAGCTTCGTGCTGGGGGATGATCTCTCCATCAAGCGCCTCAAGTTCAGCGAAGAGCTGCGCGAGCAGAACGACGACGTCACCAGTGAAGATCCCGCCGCCCGCCTGGACGCCGACTTCGCCCTGGTCACCGCCGAGCTCTCCCAGTTCATCCCGGCCCTGTTGGCTGCCCTGGGCGGTGAAGAGCAGTCCATCTAAGCAAATTGGCTCAGCCTGATTGCAAAAAACCGCCTTCACGGCGGTTTTTTCATCTCCATCGGCATCATCGCCACGGGCTGGCCCCCTCCGGGGTAGCGCCGCCGCGCAATCTCCTGACCCCATAGGTTGCAGCAGCATGGCGCACTGCCCCGGCAGCATGACACCTCGCTAGAGTGCCCCCCTTTCCTGCAACAGTCGATGAAGTCGCTGCGCCAGGGTGCGGTAACCCTCGGCATTGAAATGCACCGTATCGGACTTCAGGGCCGGGTCTCGCAGCAACTCGCCGATGCTGTCGTTGTCCAGCACCAGCCCGTACTGCTCTGCCAGCTCCTCGTAGAGGGGAGCGCCATCGGCAAACAGGGATTTTCGGGGCACCCCGACAAGCAGGATCTGGGCCCCGCTCCCCTGCACCGCCTCTATCATGGCGGCGAGATTGGCCTTGAGGGCAGCCTCCCCGCTGCCACGCAGGATGTCGTTGCCCCCCTCCAGCAGGATGACCAGAGCGGGTCTGTGCCGGGCCAGCAACCCGGGCAGGCGGGCCCTGCCGGCCTGGCTCAGCTCTCCGGACACCCCGCCATTGACCACGGGATGGCCGCTCAGGGTCGCCAGCACGCTGGGGTAGCTTTGGGACGGGCTCACCCCGCGCCCCTCGGTCAGACTGTCCCCGAAGGCGAGCAGGGTCTCCCCCTGGGCCAGCGGTCTGAAAGTCGGCTCCCCGCAGGCCGCCAGCAACAGGCAGAGTAGCCCCGCCATGCAAGGTTTCGCCAGCGTCCCCCGGTGTGTCATGAGCGCCTCCTTGATAGTTTTGTAACCATATGAGTATTAAGACAAACTTTTAATCAAGCTCCAAGTGTGACACATTTCGGCAGGTGAACAAGAAACCGACAAGGAGCCTGTCATGTCCCTCAAACCCCTCGGCCTGCTGGTCGCCCTCGGCCTGCTTGGCGGCTGCGCCTCCCAGGATGGCTTTCACTATGTCCCTCCTCCCCAGACCCTGATCGCCCCGGAGGCGGCCAGCGGCTGGATTGACAAACCGGGCTGGCAGGGCCGTGACTTCATGGTGGCGGCGGCCAACCCGCTGGCGGTGGACGCGGGCTACCAGATCATCAAGGCGGGGGGCAGCGCCGTCGATGCAGCCATCGCCGTCCAGCTGGTGCTGACTCTGGTGGAGCCCCAATCCTCGGGTATCGGCGGCGGCTCCCTCATGCTGGTGTGGGATGGCAAGCAGGTGGCGGCGGTGGATGGCCGGGAGACAGCCCCCGCCGCTGCCACCGATCAGCTCTTCATGAAGGAGGGCAAACCCATGGCCTTCTATGAGGGGGTGGTGGGCGGGCGCTCCGTCGGCGCCCCCGGCACGGTGCGTGCCCTGGCCCTGGCCCACGAGCGCTATGGCAAGCTGCCCTGGGCCACGCTGTTCGAACCCGCCATCACCCTCGCGGAGCAAGGGTTCGTGATAAGCCCCCGCCTCGCCACCCTGCTGGCAAAAGATCCCTATCTGGCCGGGGATCCGGACGCCCGTGCCTACTTCTATCAGGCGGACGGCACTCCCAAGACGGCCGGTACCCGGCTCACCAACCCGGCCCTGGCCAGGGTGCTGCGTACCCTGGCAAGCGACGGCCCCGACGCCTTCTATCGCGGCCCGCTGGCCGAGGCCATGGTGGCCAAAGTGCACGCCCACCCGACCAACCCCGGGGTGCTGAGCGCCGCCGATCTCGCCAGCTACCGGGCCAAGCTGCGGGACGGGCTCTGCTTTGACTATCGCCAGAGCGAGATCTGCGGCTTCCCGACCCCCTCCTCCGGCACCATCGCCCTTGGCCAGATTTTCGGCATGCTGGAGAGCCGGGACATGGCCGCCCTCAAACCGGTACAGGGGGAGCAGGGTCAACTGGCCGCCTCCAGCGAGGCCATTCACCTCTACAGCGAGGCGGCACGCCTCGCCTTCGCCGATCGCAACCAGTATGTGGCCGACGGCGACGTCGTCGACGTGCCGGTGACAGGTCTGCTGGACAAGGGCTATCTGGCGCAGCGGAGGCACCTTATCGGCAACCGCTCCATGGGCGTCGCCCAGCCCGGCAACCCGCCCCGGGCGCTGGCCAGGGGCCGGGACGCCACCCCGGAGCTGCCCTCCACCAGCCACATCTCCATCGTGGACAAGAGCGGCATGGCGGTGGCCATGACCAGCTCCATCGAGGATGGCTTCGGCTCGCGGCTGATGGTCAACGGCTACCTGCTGAACAACCAGCTCACCGACTTCTCCTTCACCTCGGTGGACGCCGCCGGCCTGCCGGTGGCAAACCGGGTGGAGCCCGGCAAGCGCCCCCGCTCTTCCATGTCGCCCCTGCTGGTGTTTGACAAGGCAAGCGGCGAGCTCGAGATGAGTCTGGGCTCCCCGGGAGGCTCGGCCATCATCAACTACGTGGGCAAGGCGCTGCTCGGCACCCAGGATTGGGGGCTCGACCTGCAGCAGGCCATCAACCTGCCCAATTTCGGCAGTCGCAACGGCCCCACCGAGCTGGAGCAGGGGCGCACGCCCGACGCCGTGGTACAGGGGCTCAAAGCCAGAGGGCATGAGGTCCTGCTTAACGAGCAGACCTCCGGGCTGCAGGGCGTCCAGCGCCATGCCGACGGCTGGCTGGGGGTCGCAGACCCCAGACGTGAGGGGGTCGCCAGGGGAGAGTGATGCCCCTTCAGCACCCTCGTTCACCATGGAGGAGGCCCGCCTCCTCCATGCCGTGTGCTCATAGCTGCCTCCCAATATCATCATCGATTGATTATTCCTGCCAATTTTTCTTTAACTGCACACTCATTTCACCCAATTGCAATGCATTAAAGATGCTTTTCATCAAAATCAACGAAAAAACTGGAACAGTGTTGCTCATGGCATATAAATGCATTACTTTTCAATAGAAACGGCATCTGTTGCCCTCAAGATTCCCCCTTGATACGGCCAACTTCTGTCTCTTTCGCCCCCTGCTCATTGACAGCTGCCCTCTTCGCCTTCGGGTGATCTGGTAGCCCCTGACTGCCATTAGCGAGGTGACGACATGGACCACTCACTCCCCCTTATCACCACCCTGGTAGGCGGCCTCGTGCTGGCCTACCTCTTCGGCATGCTGGCAAGCCGCCTGCGCATCTCCCCCATGGTGGGCTACCTCGCGGCCGGCGTGGTATGCGGCCCCTTTACGCCGGGCTATGTCGCCGATCTGCGGCTCGCCCCCGAGCTGGCCGAAATCGGCGTCATCCTGCTGATGTTTGGTGTCGGCCTGCACTTTTCCGTAAAAGACCTGCTGTCGGTGAAACACATCGCCATCCCGGGAGCCATCGTCCAGATAACCCTTGCGACCCTGCTCGGCCTTGGCCTCTCCCAACTGCTCGACTGGACCGTGACCGCCGGCCTGGTGTTTGGCCTGGCCCTCTCCACCGCCAGTACCGTGGTGCTGCTGCGCGCCCTGGAGAGTCGCGGCCAGCTCGACACCAACGAGGGACGCATCGCCATCGGCTGGCTCATCGTGGAGGATCTGGTGATGGTGCTGGCCCTGGTACTGCTCCCCATCCTCGCCAACCTGCAGCAGGGGGGCGAGGCACTGACCCCGGCCCAGGTGATGGCGGATATCGGCCTGACCCTGGCCAAGGTGGCTGCCTTCATCGCCCTGATGGTCATCGGCGGGCGACGCCTCATCCCCTGGCTGCTGGCCCGCACCGCCGCCACCGGCTCCCGCGAGCTGTTCACCCTGGCCGTCCTCTCCTGTTCCCTTGGCATCGCTTTTGGCGCCGTCAAGCTGTTTGGCGTCTCCTTTGCCCTCGGCGCCTTCTTCGCCGGCGTCGTGATGAACAGCTCCCATCTGAGCCACAAGGCGGCCAACGACACCCTGCCCCTGCAGGACGCCTTCGCCGTGCTCTTCTTCGTCTCCGTGGGCATGCTGTTCGACCCCGTCATCCTGCTGCGCGAGCCCCTGGCCGTGCTGGCCACCCTGTTCGTCATCGTGATCGGCAAATCCGTGGCCGCCTTCGCCATCGTGCGGCTCTTTGGCCACAGCCAGCGCACGGCGCTGACCATCTCCGCCAGCCTGGCACAGGTGGGGGAGTTCTCCTTCATCCTGATGGGTCTCGGAGTCATGCTCGAGCTGGTCCCCGGAGTCGCCCGTGATCTGGTGCTGGTCGGCGCCTGTTTCTCCATCGTGCTCAATCCGCTGGTCTTCAACCAGGTGGAGCGCTGGCTGAGGCGCCATCCCGAGCCACGCACCGATGGGTCACCTCACCTCTGCCCCTTGCAGGGCCATGTGGTGGTAGTGGGCGCCGACGAGATAGGCCAGCACCTCATCCGGCAGTTGCATGAACAAGGCAGGGAGATGGTGGTGATCGACACCGACGAGCGACTGCTGGCCCCCTGGCGCGCCATGGGAATCACCTGTCTGGCGGGCCATCCCATCCAGCAGGATCTGCTGACGGCGGCGCTGCCCAACGCCAGCTGGCTGCTGATCACCCTGGATGACAGCCTGCTGGCCGGTGAGATAGCCATCAGGGCGCAGGAATACGGCGCCCTGATGCGTATCGCCGCCTGTGCCCACCAGCACGAGGAGGTGCATCATCTGCGCGTGCGCGGCGTGCATCAGGTGGTCAAGAGCGAGGAGGAGGCTGCGCGGCGACTCTGTCACCTCGCCATGGAGATGGCCTGAAGCTCATCGGAAGTCACGAGTCCCGGCGACGGGACCAGACAAGAAGCCCGGGCCTGCTGCCCGGGCTTTTTGCATGACGGGGCGATACGGCCGTCCCCTCACAGCAGATCGTGCTTGTCCAGCAGGCGATAGAGGGTGGCCCGGGAGATGTCGAGCGTGCGGGCCACCTCCTCGAGCTGATCGGGGAAGCGGGCCAGCGTCCGTTGCAAGGCCTGACGCTCCGCCGCTTCGCGCACCGCCTTGAGCGAGCCGTCGAGCAGCAGGCTGTCCATGTTGGTCAGCTCCATGTCATCGGCTTCGATGAAGGGGCCGCTGCACATGACCACCGCCCGCTGAACCCGGTTGCGCAGCTCCCTCACATTCCCCGGCCAGCCATAGGACTGCATGGCCTGGCGCGCCTTGCGGGTGAAGCTGAGCACCCGCCCGCCCCGCACTTCCGCCAGAATGTCATCGGCAAGGAGCTGGATGTCTTCCGCCCGCTCACACAAGGCCGGGGTGCGCAGGCGCACCACGTTGAGCCGGTAGTAGAGATCCATGCGAAAGCCGCCGCTGGCCACCGCCTGCTCCACATCGATATTGGTGGCCGCGATGATACGCACATCCACACGACGCGTCAGGTGGCTGCCCACCGCCTCTATGCACTGCTCCTGCAAGAAGCGCAGCAGGGTTGCCTGATCCTCCAGTGGCAACTCCCCTATCTCGTCGAGAAACAGGGTGCCGCCATCGGCGGCCTCTATTTTGCCTATCTTGTGGTGCTGTGCCCCGGTGAAGGCCCCCTTGACGTGGCCGAACAGCTCGGACTGGATGAGCTGATGGGGCATGGCCCCGCAATTGACCGCCACGAAAGGGCTCTCCTCCCCGAACGTGCTGTAGTGCAGCTCCCGGGCCACCAGCTCCTTGCCCGTGCCGCTCGGTCCCGTCACCAGTACGGGCAGGCGGCAGTGCTGCAACCGCACGATCTGGTCGCGCAACTGGCGGATGGGGGCGCTCTCCCCCTGGATGAAACGAAGCTGGGGTTGCAGTCGGGGGCGGTGTCGCCGGATGAGGCGCGCCATCCCCAGGGCATGTCCCAGGCTGTGGGAGAGCCTGTCTCTGTCCAGGGGAAAGGTGTGAAAATCATGAAAACAGGCTGCCAGCAAATTGCGAAGGGCTTCGCTGGCGAGACAGTCCCGCTGGATGAGGCCGATCCACAAGGCGCCGGAGTGCTGCGCAATCAGGTTGTAGAGGGCTTCGTGCTGCTGATGCTCGATCACCACCAGCACCAGGGGATAGTCCTTTTCCTGCAGTTTTTTCTCTGCCACCACCAGGGAGCTTGCCTGCTCCACCTGCCACTCGCCTTGTTCCAGCAGGCTTTCCAGTACGGCACATGAATTGATGAGCAACAATGCCGTTTCTGTCATAGGGACAACTCCTTGTTATCGCCACTGCACGAAGGAGTCTGACGACTTGTCCAGATAACTCCCTTTATCATCAAATGGCGCCATTTAATATGGCCAGACGATGATAACTATAAACCATCCCGCCTTTAGATTGATGGCACCACAATATTGAGACAGCCAAATTATCCGTGAGAAAAAATAAATCCATTGATAAATAAGCGCTTACTTCACGACATAATATGTCGCTCTCAACATTGAGACGTAAAAACAATTATATCAAATAAAAAACAACTAAAAATCATATGGTTGTAAATTGGCATGGTCGTTGCTCTCTCCAATAAGCCCTCCTGGCATATGGAGACAGAACATGAAAATATATATTGCATTGGCAGCATTTCCTTTTCTGGCATTTGCCACCCCCTCAATGGCACAAAACCGGGTCGATCTCGGTGCTCAGGCATTGAGCAATATTCGTGGTTCCATGGGCGTCAATATGGTTGCCGGCAATAACAACCAACAAGGCAATCTTGCCGCCATCGCCATTTCGGGTCCGGCCGTCATTCAATTTGGTCAGCTGAATCAATCCACCACCAATCTGAACGGCAGCCAGGGAAGGTGCGAACAAGTCCCTGATATGAGATCATGTTTGTCATCTGGAGCCATGGAACAGGGTTCATCATGAGTC
>NZ_JAPCIQ010000086.1:0-17438 GCF_027707405.1 Aeromonas sp. QDB68
AACCTTCGAAGGCAGAGCCGTCAGATTTACAGTCTGATCCCTTTGGCCGCTCGGGAACCCCTCCCCAAGTGCGAGGCGCATACTAACAGATCTGTCGCGCTTGTGAACCCCTCTGCCGGGATTTTTAATGCTTAAAGGATCGGGTTGATGGCCGATAAGCAATGAAACCTTCATTTCCAAGATTTATCTCATGCTGCCCAGTGCGATTCGTGACCGCTTGCTCGTGGATGAGGCCCAGTTGGGCCAACGGCTCAACCAGGATCTCCGTGCGGGGGACCGTGCCGACTTCAGGCTGCACCTGGCGCTGCTGACCGATGCGGTGGAAGAGCAGCCCTGGTTTGATGCCCCGCCCAAGCCTGCGTCGGGTGAGCTGGATTGGCGCTCCCGTTTCGGTCTGATGCCCCGGCCGTCCCTGCAAGGCGGGGTGGAAGAGAGCGATGCCACCAGCCTCAACGAGCGTCTGCAACAGGGCGGGTGCATGACGGATGTGAGACTCTGGCTGGCGCTGCGCTCCCCGCCACTGGTGAGCCGAACGCCCGCGCTGGATCCCGCGGTGTACGACAACCTCTCGGCACTGGGTCGTGAGCGATGGCAGGCCCGACCTATGGGCGCTGACCCCAGGGAGGAGGCTCCGCTGATGATGCTGCCGCTGCTCGATGAGCTTGCGCAAGGGGTGGATGCCAGGCTGCGCTGGCTGGGGTGACGGCACGGTAGAATGCAAAAAGGCGGGATAACCCGCCTTTTGCTTTATGAGTGGTGAACCTTGTCAGGCGTCTGCTTCGTCCGGTTGGGGCACTTCCTTGCCGGCGGCACGACGGGCGATGGGTTTTTCCGTGTGACGGTTGAGCTGGCGTTCCAGCTTCTGGCCCAGGTCCGTGATGGCAGCATAGAGATCCTCGTGCTCTGCCTGCGCAAACAGTTTGCCGTTGGGAATGCCGATAGTGGCTTCGACGATATACATCAAACGCTCTTTGGAGATGATCACATGGGGTGTGATAAGAGGCACCTGAAGACGCTCGAGCTTTTCAAAACGGGATTCAATGCGCTCGCGGATGGCTGGGGTGATGTCGATGATTTTACTGGTCATTTCGATTTTCATAATGGCCCCCTTCGGGTCGTCTTGCTTGTGTCTTCACCTCCAGATTACCCATGTCGCCAAATCAAAATGTGATCTGTGTCACGAAAAATACCCTTGGGAATCCCGCTGTCCATAAATTGTGAGCTTTTCCCGTTTCATGCCAAAAACCGCTTGAGCTCAGTGAAACAGGCAGGCAGTATCAGCAAATAGGATCGTTTCTGTCCCCCCTCGGCAGCGCCTTGTGTCGACCCGATGTTTGGTTTTTGCCGCATAGTCTCGAATTTTCTCCACCCACATCGCCTCATCGCATCGCAAAATCATTGCCATGCGCCGGTGGAGATATGCGCGCAAACGGATATGCTTTTCTGCAGGAGTCGGGGTGGATAACGTGGTTGTAGTGGTTGGAGTCGTAGATGAAGCAGCAAGCCACCCAGATGATGTGGTTTTATGATCGGCAGCATGGGCAATGGAGCCTGTCTGATCATGTCTCTTGTGAACCCTGGGCAGGGGAGGGAACCCACCCCTGGGCCACCCAACTTGAGCGGGAAGATGAAGCGGGTTTCGCCGATTTTCTTGCAAGACTCCACGATTCCTGCCAGCCAGGCCAGTTCATCGGTCACCTGCGCGATGAGGACGGCAAGGTACACCACGCGCTCTGGTACGGTCAGTATGTGCCTGCACAGGGGCTCTGTTGTGGCTGGCTTGCCCCCCTCGAAATGATGCATCGCGAGATGGATCGCGCCAACTCCCCCGCAGGCGTGACACCGCCGCTTCCCATGTTGCAGGCCCCCTTGCTGGCCAAGCTGGCGCAGGCGCTTTCCGCCAAGACGGGGCTCGATTTTTGCCAGACCCTGGTCAACGAGCTGGCCCATATCCTGGGAGCCACTGCCGTCTGGCTGACGGAGCGGGTTGGTCTCGACAGGCTGAGAGTGCTGGCGAGCCACGGCATCGACGTCAAGGAGTATGCCCTCTGTGACATGCCCTGCCAGCAGCTCTATCGCCAGGGGTCCTCCTGCGCGGTCCCCGTGAGTGAACCCCTGACCGGGTATCCTGACCTGCCCCCGTGCCAGCACTATTACGCCCAGCCGCTGCTCGATCGCAACGGTCAGATCCTGGGTCATCTCGCCCTGCTGTTCCCGAGCCAGACCCGGACCACGGATCTGGACTCTGTCCTGACCATCTTCTCGGTGCGCATGGTGGCCGAGCTGGAGCGCCTGCAAAGCGATGCCCTGATGCGGCTGTCTGCGGTGGCCTTTGAAACTCACGAAGGGATCATCATCACGGATCCCGAGTTCAAGATCCTGCGGGTCAATTACGCCTTCAGCCAGATCACCGGCTTTGACAACCAGGGGGTGATTGGCTTGCATCTTGGTAACGATCTCTGGTCGGGGTTGGGAGGGCTGGGTTACGAGCTCAACGCCCTGGATCGCTGGCAGGGGGAAACCCTGCGCCTGCACGCCGACGGTCACGCCTATCCCCAGTGGGAGATCGTCACGCCGGTGCAGGATGAGAAGGGGGGGATCAGCCACTATGTCATCTTCTTCGAGGATATTTCCGAGCGCAAGGCGGCGGAGCGCCGCATTCAGGATCTCGCCTTCTATGACGAGCTGACCGGCCTGCCCAATCGCCGTCAGCTGCACGAAACCCTGACCCAGGCGTTCACCGATGCAAATCGCAGTCACCTCATCGGGGCCCTGCTGTTCATCGATCTCGACCACTTCAAGACCATCAATGATTCCCTGGGTCACGCCACCGGCGACTGGCTGCTCAAGGAGGTGGCCAGCCGTCTCAAGCGGCTGGTGCGCCAGGGGGATTGTCTGGCCCGTCTCGGCGGCGACGAGTTCGTGTTGTTGCTGCCAGCGCTCTCCATCAGCCCGCCCCAGGCGGAGATGCAGGCCGATCTCATCGCGGAGCGGCTGATCGGGGAGATCGCCGCCCCCTATGATTTCAGAGGCCAGGTGCTGCACATCGGCGCCAGTGTCGGCATCACCCTCTTCCCCGGTCGGGAGCAGGAGGCGGGGGATCTGCTCAAGCAGGCTGACACCGCCATGTATCAGGCGAAATCGGCGGGCCGCAAGACCCGGCGCTTCTTTGATGCCTCCATGCAGTTGCAGGCCGACCGGCGTCTGCACATTCACAACGAGCTGCGCAGTGCCCTCGACAATGGGGAGCTGACTCTCCACTACCAGCCCCAGCACATGGTGGCGGAGGGAGAGATCATCGGTGTCGAGGCGCTGATCCGCTGGCAACCCCCCGGGCGTGCCCTGGTGTCGCCTGCCGAGTTCATCCCCATTGCCGAGGAGACGGATCTCATTGTCGACATCGGCAACTGGGTATTGCACGAAGCCTGTACCCAGTACGTCTCCTGGGAGGAGAACGGGATCCACGTCCCCCAGCTCTCGGTCAACGTGAGCGCCAAACAGTTCCATGCTCCCGACTTTGTCGATCGCATTCACGATGTGCTGGCGGCCACCGGCATGGATCCCGCCTGCCTCAACCTGGAGATCACCGAGTCGGTGGTGCTGGGTCATGCGGAAGACACCATCAGCAAGATGGCGGAACTCAAGACCCTGGGCATCAGCTTTGCCATCGACGACTTCGGGGCGGGGTACTCTTCCCTGAGCTACCTCAAGCGGCTGCCGGCTGACGAACTCAAGATCGACCGCTCTTTCATCCAGGACATTCCCAAGGATGGTGACAACATGGCTATCGTCGAGGCCGTGATCGCCATGGCCCGCCACATGGGGTTCAACGTGACGGCGGAGGGGGTGGAGTCCCGCCAGCAACTGGAGTTTCTGCAGGCGCAGGGCTGCCATTTCTTCCAGGGATACCTCGCCTCCAAGCCGCTCCCTGTTCCCTACCTTGAACGCTATGTCAGCCGCCAGGTACGCGGTGATCGCCCCGTCTGCACCGATAAAAATAGTGTGGCGTAGCCCCCGTGCTTAGCGGGTAGAATGAAGGTATGTCACCACCGCCCTTTGGCGGTGGTTATGCCTTCAAGGGGAGAATGCCATTCGTGAAAGTCGTGCAGGGAATCATCTTGTCTGCGCTCTGGATGCCGGGGCTGTTGGCTCCTACCTTCGCGCAGACCATGGAGCAGTCTCTCTATCGCCAGGCCCATGAGGCCGTGCGTGCCAATGATCAGGTCAAATTCAGCCAGCTTCGGGCACGCCTGATCCACTATCCACTGCTGCCCTATCTGGATTACTACCAGCTTGCGTTCCGTCCCGGGGCGGCAGACTACAACGATGTGACCCGCTTCATCCGCCAGCACGGGGACACCCCCCAGTCCAACCGGCTCGAGCGCAGCTATCTCACCTATCTTGCCCAGAGCCAGCAGTGGTCCCAGTTCCTGCGCTTCTATCCGGCCAAGCCAAGCTCCACCGATCTGCTCTGTCAGCACTATCAGGCCCGCTACTACACGGGGCACCAGAGTGAAGCCCTGCAGGAGGCAGGCAAGCTCTGGTTAAGCGGTCAATCCAGGCCTGATGCCTGCGATCCCCTGTTCCAGCTCTGGCAGCAGGCGGGTCTGCGCACTCAGGAGAAGATCTGGGAGCGCATGAACCTGGCTTTCGAGGCCCAGAACCCCAACCTCATTCGCCACCTCGGGGCCCAGCTCGGCAGCGGCATGAAGGGGTATGGCGATCAGATGATCGCCCTGTATGACCAACCCGTGCGGGCGATGAATCCGGCCAACTTCACGGCGGCGCCCCCGTCGCGGCATCTGCTCTCCCTGGGGCTGGCCCGCTACGCCAACCAGGAGCCCGACGCGGTTCTGCGCCAGCTGGGGGAGATGACCCGTCGCTTCGGCCTGAACCATGCCGAGGTGAGTCGGGTGGAGAAGGCGGCCGCCCGCCGCCTGTTACTGGACCGCTCTTCTGACCAGCGCGCCTGGCTGGATACGGCCCTGGTGCGGCTCAAGGATCCGGAGCTGGTGGAGCTGCGGGCCCGTCTTGCCATCTGGGAGCAGGATTGGCACGGTCTCGAAGGCTGGGTCAAGCGGATGCCCATGGGGCTGCAAAAAGAGGATCGCTGGCGTTACTGGATGGCGCGCTCGCTGGAGAAACAGGGGCGGCAGAAACCGGCGCGGGACCTCTATCTCGAGACTGCGAACCTGCGCGGCTTCTACGGCTTCATGGCGGCCCAGCGCACCGGTGTGCCCTATCGCATGAAGAACCAGAGCGTGGCGCACAAGGTGCCGGACTGGCAAAGTGCCAGCCGCCGCTGGCCCTTCCTGCTGCGGGTGCGTGAACTGCTGGCGATGAACGAGATCACGGCGGCCCGCTCTGAGTGGATCCACAACATGGATCGCAACAGCGTGGCCCAGCGCCTGGAGTTTGGCCACATCGCCCTCAACCAGGGCTGGCACGAGCTGGCGATCCTCTCCAGCATCCGTGCCGAGGCCTGGGATGCGCTGGACCTGCGCTTCCCACTGCCCCTCAAGCGCACCTTCTCCCAGATGGCACAAGAGCGCACCATGAACACCAGTCTGCTCTACGCCATCTCCCGTCAGGAGAGCGCACTCTATCCCCTGGCCCAGTCACCGGTCGGGGCGAGGGGGTTGATGCAGCTGATGCCTGCCACCGCGAAAGAGACGGCCGGCAAGCTTGGGGTGCCCTATCGCAACGAGCAGCAACTGTTCGACCCGGCCATGAACATTCGTCTTGGCAGCGCCTACCTCAAGCGCCTGCTGGATGTGTATGACGGCAACCGGATCCTTGCGGCGGCGGCTTACAATGCGGGTCCTGGCCGGGTCAAGCGCTGGCGCGAGCAGAGCGACAACAAGCCGATGGATGTCTGGGTGGAGAGCATCCCCTATCGGGAGACGCGCAACTATGTCCAGAACGTGCTCTCTTTCGATCTCATCTATCAACACAAGCTGCAGCAGCCTTTGCGTTTTATGTCGGAACGCGAGCTGAATCACGCCTATTGAGTTCGGGGGGCAGTCGTTGTGGCGGCGGCCTCCCATTCTTGCCCCAAAATGGTTATCATCCCTTAAGCTTTGTTACAAAAGGAAACCTGCCAGGTGATCGGGCGCCGCGTCTTGGTCTGTCAGGTTCGATACAATGCCCGATAATCACTGACAGGCTTTTCCAACAAAGGAATCGAGAGTGGCAACGATCAAAGATGTGTCTCAGCTGGCGAATGTCTCCATTTCGACAGTGTCTCGAGTGATCAACAACACGGCGCAGGTGGCGCCCGAGAAGCGCGAGGCTGTCCTCGCGGCCATGAAGGAGCTCAGCTTTCGTCCAAACAGCTTCGCCCAGGCCCTGGTGAGCAAGCGCTCCAACTGTATCGGTGTGCTGGTGGGGGATCTGTGTGGCGGCCCCTTCTTCGCCCAGATGATGCGCGGCATCGAAAGCATGGTCGACAAGGCGAACAAGTTCACCATCGTGGTGTCCGGCAACCACGACGCGACCCGTGAGCGGCACGCCATCCAGGCGCTGCTGCAGCGCCAGTGTGATGCCCTTATCCTTCACAGCAAGGCGCTGCCTGACGAAGAGCTCAGCGAGCTGGCGTCGGGCACGACCCCCATCGTCTTCATCAACCGTCAGGTGCCAGGCTGCGAGGATCGCTGCGTCTGGCTGGACAACCAGGCCGGCATCACCACGGCTTGCCAGCATCTGCTGGACGCGGGACATCGCAAGATTGCCTTCGTCACCTCCGATGACGAGGAGTTTGTGGATGGTCAGCAGCGGATGGCCGGCTATCGCTTCGCCCTGCAACGGGCAGGTATCGAGCTGGATCCTGCCCTCATCGGCCGTGCCTATGCCGACGAAAAAGGTGGCTATGTGGCCATGAGCGAGCTGCTGGCGCGCGGCGTCGAGTTCAGCGCTGTGCTGGGTTTCAACGATGCCATGGTGGCGGGGGCCATCTCCTGTCTGCTGGAGCGGGGTTACAAAATACCCCAGCAGGTCTCTGTGGTCGGTTTTGATGACATCCCCTATGCCCGATACATCTATCCCAAGCTCACCACGGTACGTTACCCCATCGAGGAGATGGGAGAGCGGGCCGCTGAGCTGGCCCTGAGGCTGCTGGATCACAAGCCGGTAGAGGGGCTGGCGCTCAAATTCGAAGCCGAACTGGTACGGCGGGAATCTGTGGCCTGAGTCATGAAGTTGGCCCCGTGCGGGTCGACTTTTTTGCAAAACAGTGAAAGCGCTTTCAGAAATCCTTTTCAACTGTGATCCGCTTCAAAGCTTTTTGACCGCGCTGCCACTAGGATAGGCCCACGAATTAGGAGCGTGCGCTCCCGATTTTCCCGCTGTGGGAGGTAACCGGTTAGTCCGGCTATTTCCTTCGTTACTTTCGACGGTCATCATTGGATGGCCGTTTTTTTTTGTCAGGATCCGGGTATGACGAACGAATTTGAGTATCAGACGGGTATCGTGGGCGCCGGCTGGCTGGGGTTGCCCCTGGTCAGGGCATTGCAAGAGCAGGGGCAATCTATCGCGGTGACGGTCAGTACGGCCGAAAAGGCTGAACGGCTGCGGGGGGAGGGTATTGCCGCCTGGCCGCTGTTGCTCACCCCTGACATGGGGCCACTGCCTTTTCGTTGTCATGACCTAGTGATCTGCGTGCCCCCCAGCAAGACCGGTGATTACCCGGCGTCCGTGGCCAGTCTGTGCCGACAGGCGAGGGAGGCGGGTGTTCAGAGGGTTCTGTTTATCAGCGCGACTTCGGTCTGGGGGGCCGGACAGGGGGAGGATGATACGCCCGCTCCAGCCCATGACAGAGGCTTGCGGATGCGGGCGGCCGAGCTTGCCGTGCTGGAAGGGCATGTTGACTGCGCCATGATCTTGCGCCCGGCCGGACTCTATGGTCCTGACCGTCACCCCGGCCGTTTTCTGGCGGGCAAGACGCTGGCCGGGGGAGGCCAGGCTGTGAACCTGGTGCATCTGGACGACGTGGTGGCCGCCTGTGAGCTGATGCTGGCCCGGGGGCAGGATGGGGATGCCTACAATCTGAGTGCCCCCGTTCACCCACGCCGGGAGCAGCTCTACCCCTTCGCGAGCCGCCTGCTCGGGCTGGTGCCGCCGCAGTTCGTCGAGCCGGCGGGGGAGTTTGCTCCCATCGAAGGTCAGCGCATCTGCCAGCAGCTTGGTTTCGTCTATCGCTGGCCGGATCCGGCCCACTGGTTTGCGGACGGTGCGGCCTTGAAGGGCTGAACGGGTCGTCGCCATCCGGGCCCCGGAGTCGGTCATCTGGCGTGCAAACCAGATACGGCGCGTGCTCCGGGACAATTGAGGTTTGCCAAGGGGGGGATCGCCCCCTATCATGCCGCCATCCATGATAAAGAGAGCGGTAATGATGGAAGAGACCAAGCGCCACCCCGATGGGGAGCTGTTGCTGAGAACCCTGGCAATGCCAGCCGATACCAACCCCAATGGCGATATCTTCGGCGGGTGGATCATGTCCCAGATGGATATAGGTGGGGGCATCATGGCCAAGGAGCTGGCAAAAGGGCGCATCTGTACCGTCTCGGTGGAGGGGATGACCTTCCACAGCCCGGTCAAGGTGGGTGACGTGGTGTGCTGTTACGGTCGCTGCCTCAAGATTGGTCGCAGCTCCATGCGACTCAAGCTGGAGGTCTGGGTCAAGCCGGTATTGCGGGAGAACGAAGCCCAGCGGTACTGCGTGACCGAGGGCGTCTTCACCTATGTGGCCATCGACGATCAGGGCAAATCCCGCCCCGTCCCGGTCTGAGTCTGCTCAGATGAGCCGGGCATTGATGATGGATATTTCCTGCTCAAGCCCGGTTTTTTGCCGTATCATGCGCTCCAGCATCTCTTCCGACCCCACGCACTGCCGGGTGTCGAACAGACAGAGATCACATTGGGGATCCCGCCTGATTTGATAGACGGTGGAAAGCTCCACTTGATGACAGGTTCCCTGTTGATCGTAAAATGTCACGCGGTACTGGTGCTGTCTCGCCATCGTTGAATTCCTTCTGGATGAGTCGGGCCGGACACGAATAATGAGACTAGTCGGCGACCGTGGCCTGTGTGAGGGCCATGTCGTCTTGCAGAGGCAGGTGATTGTTAGCCAATGAAAAATAGTTATCGGATTCTGGGAACGTCCCTGCTGACGTTGGGGCTGGTCGGTTGCTTCGAGGTACCGGATCAAGATCATCTGGTGACTGCGGCAGGTATCATACCTGGCGCAAGCTGTGACAGACCACCTCTGGTGGCGCTCGCCTCCACGGCCTTGCCGAGGGAGTTTGGCATCACCGTCTGGAACCTCTACAAGGGACAACGCAAGAACTGGCGGGAAGGGCTGGATGAGTATGCCAAGTCCCAGGATCTGGTGTTGCTGCAAGAGTCGGCGACCCGGCCCGAGATGCTGGACTGGCTGAAGAGAGGCGATTTCCAATGGCAGCAGTTGCAGGCCTTCACCCAGGGCGGTGTCTCCTTTGGCGTGATGACAGTGGCGAAAACGCCGCAGGCGTTTGTTTGTGGCGTCCGTTCCCCCGAACCCCTGCTGCGCATCCCCAAGTCAGGTCTGGTCAGTCTCTATCCCTTGCAAGGGGATCCTGACGGCGTGCTGGTGGTGAATCTCCATGCGGTCAATTTCGAGCTGGGCATGGCGACCTTTCGCGAGCAGCTCAACGATCTGACTGCGTTGATCCATCGCCACCAGGGGCCGGTCATCCTGGGTGGCGATTTCAACACCTGGAGCGACAAGCGCGCGTTCTGGTTGAACAAGCTGGTGGGCGAGCTTGGCCTGCAGGAGGCCATACCTGTGCCTGATCTGCGTCGCACCGCTTTTGGCCGCCCGTTGGATCACCTCTACTATCGCAATCTGGATCTGGTGGAGGTGAGTTCACCTGCTACCGATGCCTCTGACCACAACCCCATTCTGGCGCGCTTTGCGGCCCAGGCTATCACTCCCTGAGTCATCCCTCAGGGGAGAGCGGAGTCGCCGCTGGTTCATGCAGACAAAAAAATACCCCGCATCAAGCGGGGTATTTTTTGGATTGCGACGAGCGATCAGCTGTTGTTCTTCACGAACAGGGTCAACTCCTGACCCGGCTTGAGATAGTCACTCTTGCCGAGCTGGTTCCAGCGCATCACATCGTTGACGGCGACCTGGAAGCGGGCTGCGATGGAGGAGAGAGAATCACCGCGGCGCACCTGATAGACCATGGACTTGTTGCTGCTCTTGCCCTGCTTGGGCCAGACCACCAGCTTCATGCCAGGCTTGAGGGCCGACTTGGCGTTCAGGCCGTTCCACTTGGCCAGGTCGGCGTGGGTGACCCCGTGTGCCTGGCTGATGCTCCACAGGTTGTCACCGGAGCGCACCTGATAGTTCACCTTGCCACCACTGCGGCTGGCGAGCTGCTGCGGCTTGCTCTGGGCAACCTGGGTTGCGCGCCCGCCATTGGGGATGATCAGGCTCTGGCCACGGCGCAGGTTGTTGCCACGCATGTTGTTGGCCAGTTTGAGCTGTTGCACGGTCACCCCGTGATTCTGGGCGATCCGTGACAGCGTATCACCACTGGTGACCTGATAGGAGCGCACGCCACGGGTACGTTCACGCTGGGGCAGATCGGCCAGGGCCAGCTCCAGGGTGTCGGCGTACTCGACGGGGACCAGCAGGTTGTAAGGGCCCTGCGGTGAGGTCATGCCACGCTTGAGCGCAGGGTTGAGCGCCTTGAGCTGGGAGGCGGAAACGCCAGCCAGCTGGGCGGCCACGTTCAAATCAATCTGACCACCGGTATTGATGGTTCGCAATTGCGGCTTGTTGGCCAGCACCGGCAGGGTGACATTGTATTTGTCCGCATTGCGGATCATGTCGGCCATGGCCAGGATCTTGGGCACATACATACGGGTTTCGCGGGGCAGGTCCAGCGACCAGTAGTCGGTCGGACGACCAGCCCGTTCGTTGCGGGTGATGGCGTTGCGCACCCGACCTTCACCGGCATTGTAAGCGGCCAGGGTCTGCAGCCAGTCACCGTCGAAGAACCGGTTCAGGTACTCCAGGTAATCCAGTGCGGCATTGGTGGATGCCAGGACATCGCGTCGACCGTCGTACCAGTTGTCGTGGCGCAGGCCGAAATTCTTGCCGGTTGCAGGAACGAACTGCCAAAGACCGACCGCATTGCTGCGGGAGCGGGCATTGGGATCGAACATGCTCTCGATCATGGGGATGGTAATAAGCTCCATTGGCAGCTCACGCCGTTCGATTTCCTCTACCATCAGATACAGGTAGGGCTCAGCCCGGCTGGCAATGGTCGCCATATGCTTATCATTGCGCAACAACCAATCACGCTGTTGGCGAACCCGGGCATTATCGTGCGAGTCCAGCTGCATATCATCGCTGATACGCACCCACAGGTTATCAGTGTCATCCAGCTCTTCTATCTGTTCGTCGCCGAACAGCATCCGCGAAGAGTGTTTTTTGTACGTTTTCTTGCTGACTTGGGGGGATTTGATCGGCTCGATTGCCGTTACCGCCCGGTCATCCTGATGGCTCAGGTTTTGACAGCCGCTGAGAAACAGCGCTGCCAATAAGGCCGTTCGTAGCTTCATCTCGCTCAGGTCATCTGTGGAAAAACAGCTCGCATCATAAGGGGCAATGCCCCCCTGATCAAGGTTTGTTCAAAAAACGTCCTTCCAGGCCCGCAGAACAGCGAAGGTATCCTCTGGATTTTCCAAGCATTTAAGGGCGTATTTCTCAGCAGAAAATTTTACCGAGTCCTGCTCGCAGCGCAGAAAAACATTGAAATTCCGCTCATCTCCCAGCCGGGAGGGGAGACTCGGGAGGCCCTGCTGACGCAGTTTGCTGATCACGCCGATCTGCCGCTGGATCGCCAGGTTGTCGGGCTCGACCGCATGGGCGAAACGCAGGTTGGAGAGGGTGTATTCATGGGCACAATAAAGGAGGGTCTCATCGGGCAGTGCCGCGAGCCGTTGCAGGGAAGTGTGCATCTGTGCCGGGGTCCCTTCGAACAGACGGCCGCAACCGGCGCTGAAGAGGGTATCGCCACAAAACAGCATGCCCTGGCCGTAATAGGCGATATGCCCCAGAGTATGACCGGGCACATGGAGGACATCCAGACTCAGGCCATGCCAGTTGATCTGATCCCCGTCGTCGAGCCACTGGCCGTGATGGTCCGGCATGGGGTCATGCTTGGGGCCATAGAGACGCGCGTGGGGGAAGTGTTGCAGCAACTCGGATACGCCCCCGACGTGATCGCGGTGGTGATGGGTCAGGAGGATGGCATCCAGCACCAGATCCAGCGCAGCCAGCCGTTCCAGCACGGGAGCGGCCTCGCCCGGATCGACGACCAGGCAGTGATTTTCATGACGGATCAACCAGATGTAGTTGTCGCTGAAGGCGGGAACTGTGATGACGGTATACATGGGTCGAGGTCTCTTGTGTTCTCTTTAAGGAAGGGATCTTATATAACTGGATGGCATTCGCCCCCGAGTTGGTCCCATTATGCAACTGGCACGTACCGAACAACAGATCGCGCTTCCGACCAGTTGGTCCGCACTGCCCATGGGGGACTGGGTGGCCGCCGAGCTTCAGGAGCGCCTCGACAACTGGTGCCCCCACCTCTTTGGCTATCATTTGCTCAAGATAGGTGCCCTGAGCGCCGAACTCTCCTGCGGCTGTTCCACCATTCGTCATCAAATCGGTGTCGCCCCCGGCGGACGGCTGCTGGACATCCAGGGGGATCCGCTCGCCTTGCCGGTGCGATCGGGGAGCGTGGATGCCTGCCTGCTGGCTCACTGCCTCGATTTCTCGCCGGATCCTCATCAGGTGCTGCGGGAGGCAGAACGGGTGCTGACCGACGATGGCTGGCTCATTGTCAGCGGTTACAACCCGCTCAGCCTGGTGGGGCTGGGTCACTATCTGCCCTTCATGCGGCGGCATCTGCCCTGGTCTGCCCGCATGTTCACGCCCGCACGGGTGACCGACTGGCTGCAATTGCTCGGCTGTGAGGTGATGTTCGACGAGCGGTTCGGTTTCTCCTTCATGGGCAGGCAGAGCAAGATCGGCTGGTGGCGGGAGAGTCTGGGGCGGGACTATTGCCGCTCCCTGGCGTCTGTTTACGTGATTGCCGCCCGCAAGCGGCGTTTCCCCGTGACACCGGTGCGTCGCCGCTGGCGGCTGCCGGAGTCGATGGCTGCGCCAGGAATGGCGCGCCAGGGCGGCTAGCGGGCATCAGGGCTGGTAGCCGCTGTCTTCGGCAAGCTGCTTGCCGCTGGCGGCCTCACGGGCAAGCTCGTCACAGCGTTCGTTTTCCGGGTGGCCCGAGTGTCCTTTCACCCAGAGCCATTCGATCTGGTGACGGGCCACTTCCGCATCAAGGGCCTGCCAGAGATCGACGTTCTTGACCGGCTGACGGTTGGCGGTCATCCAGCCCTTCTTCTTCCAGCCGATGATCCATTGGGTGATCCCCTGGCGCACATACTGGCTGTCGGTGGTGAGCCGCACCTGGCAGGGTTCGTTCAGGGTCCGCAGCCCCATGATGGCAGCCATCAGCTCCATCCGGTTATTGGTGGTCAATCGAAAACCGGCGGAGATCTCCTTGCGATGCTTGCCATAGACCATGACGGCACCATAGCCGCCGGGGCCCGGGTTGCCTAAGCAGGAGCCATCCGTGAATAAATCAATCTGTTTCAACATGAGCAATCAATCTGTTTTAGCGAGAGGCTTGGGGTAAACTAGCGAGTAAAACCGAAGTTTGACATGGATTTGATCATGAGCACACCCCAACTGAATCGCCAGATCATTCTGGATACCGAAACCACCGGCATGAACACCGCGGGCGGCCCTGTCTATCTTGGGCACCGCATCATCGAGATCGGCTGTGTGGAGGTGATCAACCGCAAACTCACCGGCAACCATTTCCACGTCTACATCAAGCCGGATCGGCTGGTGGACCCCGAGGCCATCGCCGTGCACGGCATTACGGATGCCTTCCTGGCGGACAAGCCCTCTTTTAGCCAGATAGCGGACGATTTCATCGAGTTCATTCGCGGCGCCGAGCTCATCGCCCACAACGCCCCCTTTGACGTGAGCTTCATGGACTATGAGTTCAGCAAGCTCGATCTGAACTTCAAGACGGCGGATATCTGCGGCATCACGGATACCCTGGCGATGGCGCGGGATCTCTTCCCGGGCAAGCGCAACAACCTGGACGTGTTGTGCGATCGCTACGGCATCGACAACTCTCACCGTACCCTGCACGGCGCCTTGCTCGATGCGGAGATCCTGGCGGACGTCTACCTCCTGATGACGGGTGGCCAGACCAAACTCAATCTGGCGAGCGAAACCAGCGAGAGCGAGACCAGCCAGGATACCGGCATTCGTCGTCTGGAGAGCAATCGCCCGCCGCTCAGGGTGGTTCGCGCGAGCGACGAGGTGGCGGCTGTCCATGAAGCGAGGCTGGATCTGGTACAGAAAAAAGGAGGTGCCTGCCTGTGGCGGCAATGAGATCGCTTTGGGGGCTGCTGCTGCTGGCCTCCCTCCCGGCCGCGGCCAACGAGGTGTTTGCGCCTTCCGACATTCCTCTGCTCGACAACCGCTTTCGCATCGATTACGGCGTGAAGGAGATCACCTTCATCATCAAGCGCAAGCCGGGGACGCCCTCGGTGATCCTGGTGCGACCCGATGGCAGCAAGCTCTATGTGGGCAAGGTCAAGCCGCCCGACGTGGGCTGGTTGCCCCTCAAGGATCAGGATCTCATCACCATCCGCGACCCCATGCCCGGCCCCTGGCAGGCGATCGGAGAGGTGGACCCCGACAATCGGGTGCGCCTGCTCACCGACATCCAGGTCGAGAGCGAGCCGCTGCCGGCCCGCCTCTATCAGGGTGAGCGGGTCAAACTGCAATCCCGTCTGCTGATCGATGGCGCGGCGCCTGGGGCGGGTTACTACCTCACCGATCTGGGCATGACCGTCAAGCTGCAGCAGTTCAACGGTGCCAGCCAGAGCGGCGATCCCGTGTTCGAGGAGACCCTGGGACGCTACATGGATGATGGCAAGGGGGTGGACGAAGTGCCGGGGGACGGTATCTTGACCGCCGAGGCGGTACTGGACGTCCCTGCGGGAAAATACCGAGCCCTCTTCAGCACCGGCAATGAGGTCTTCTCACGAGCCCAGTCACAGCAGGTGCTGCTCTATCCCTGGCCGGTCAGCTATTCCCTGAATCCCCCCTCCGGGGAGGGGGGAGCCAAGCTCTCTCTGGTCATCGATGTGGATGAACTGGATCCCGCCTCCGTGGTCATCCAGGGCAAGGCCATCGACGGCGGCGGCAGTAGCATGACGTTCAACGAGGTGGCGACAGCGCCGCGTTTTGGCGTGGATCTCTCCGCCCTCAAGGCGGCAGGGCAGTACAAGGTGGAGGCCACCCTCTTTGGAACAACCCGGCTCGGTCGCGAGGTGCAACTGCAATTGCCGGCCAAGTCGTTCACCATAGCACCGCCTCCCCCCCCTCCCGCACCCTCTGCGGCCATGCCCGCATCCGCCGCCACCCCCGACCGGTTCGAGGAGCGGGAGAGTCCGGTCTGGCTGCCCTGGGCGCTGGGGGGAGGTGGCGTGTTGCTGCTCTTGCTGGGGGCGGGTGGTTTCATTCTGCTGCAAAAGCGCCGCACTCTGCACAAGGCGATGGCGGCGCAGAAGGCGCAACTTGAAGAGACGCCAGCAACCCCCAGACTGGATCTCAATCTGCCGGAGCAATAATTCTGCGCACATTGCAAAGAAGCCGCCCAATGGGCGGCTTCTTCATGGTGGCAAGTGGATGGGGTGAACCCGATATCAGTGGGCGCCGATATAGATGTCTTTGTACTGTTCGCGAATATCGAGGAACTTCTCCAGATTGGCCAGCATCAGGTCCACCAGGAGGGGGTCGAAGTGCTCTCCTTTCTCCTCCTTGATCAGCGCCAGCACCTGATCCAGCGGCCAGGCCTGCTTGTAGCAACGATCCGAGCCCAGGGCATCGAACACATCCGCCAGGGCGACGATGCGTCCTTCCAGCGGAATGTCCTCTCCCTTCAACCCGCGGGGATAGCCGCTGCCATTCCACTTCTCGTGATGGTTGCCCGCGATGGTGGCGCCTATCTGGAACAGGGCCAGGTCACTGCCGGAGAGCATGTCCTGCCCAAGCTGGGCGTGGGTTTTCATGATCTCCCACTCCTCGGGAGTGAGTTTGCCCGGTTTGTGCAAGATGGCGTCCGGGATCCCCACCTTGCCGATGTCGTGCAGGGGAGAGGCCCGCTTGATGAGCTCGCACCTGTCCTCATTCATGCCGAGCAGCTTGCAGAACAGCTCGGTGTAGAGGGCCACCCGCTTGACGTGCAAGCCGGACTCTTTCGAGCGGCTCTCCACCAGTTCACCGATGCGATAGATGATCTCTCGCTGGTTGTCACCGATCACCTCGTTGAGCCGGATATTCTCCAGCGCCACTATGATGTTTTCGGTGAACAGGCTCAGCAGCCCGGTATCCATCTGGCTGAGCGGGCGAGTGGTCTCGATGTGGAACAGCAGGTGATGACGGGCATTCTGGCAATAGAGCACCATCTGGTTGCCATCGTAGACATTGGCCCCCTTGGCCATGGCACAACGCAGGATTTCCGGCGCATCGACGAGGCGCAGCATGGGACCATCGCTGAGCAGAGGCTCGAGCACCTGATCCCGCACCTCATACGCCAGGTGCTTCACATCGTAAATCTGGGACTCTTCCAGATTGAGCAGGGCGCTGAGCTGGGTCTGGGCTCCTTCGACGAACTGGCGCAGGGCACGCTGCTCGAAGATCCCCTTGGACGCCTCGATGACCTTCTCCAGCCCCTGTCGATTGCTCTCAAGAGTTCGGATGTCCCGGTAAGAACGCAGGCTGGCGCGCAGCAGGGTGCGCAGTTTCTGGGAGGTAAGCTCGGTCTTGTCCTTGTAGTCGTTGATGTCGTAGTTGGTCACCACGTCATCTTCCGGGGCCTGGCCGGGCTGACCGGTTCGCAGCACGATGCGCACCATCTTGTTTTGCAGCTCGTCGCGCACGAACTTGACCACCTCGAGACCGGCATGATCGACCTCCATGACGACGTCGAGCAGCAGCAGGGCGACATCCGGGGTGAGGGCGAGCAAGGCTTTGGCTTCAGCCGCAGAGTAGGCGTGCAGAAAATCGATCGGCTTGCCGTCGAATTCAAACTTGTTCAGGGTGATTTTGGTGATGCGATGCACTTCGGGTTCATCGTCCACTATCATCACCTTCCAGCCGGCGGGACGCGGTGCTGATTGGGGAAGATCTTCATCATCAATAATCAGGATTTGATCATCCATCTTAAATGCGAAAGGGGACTCCCTCCGACGTAGGTGGGAGGGGAATTTCGCCGGGGCGTCAGCCCCGCTGG
>NZ_JAPCIQ010000087.1:0-16982 GCF_027707405.1 Aeromonas sp. QDB68
ACCAGCGGGGCTGACGCCCCGGCGAAATTCCTCTCCCACCTACGTCGGAGGGAGTCCCCTTTCGCATTTAAGATGGATCAGATCATCCAGTACCAGTTGCGCCGTGCCGTTACGGGCCGCAAGCGTCTTGCCAGCAAGGGAACCGAGCCAGTTCCCCTTATTGAAAAGCTGCTGGCCAGCCTCGCCAAGGTATACCGCCACAAGAAGCTGCAGACGGGTTTCCAGTTCGATGACGATGTCTTCTTTCATGGTGAACAGGGCGACCTGATGGAGTTGATGGGCAACCTGCTCGACAACGCCTGCAAATTCGCCATCAGCGAGATCCAGGTCAAGGTCAACCGCCAGGGCCGTGGGCTGCTCATCGTGGTGGAGGACGACGGCCCCGGTATCGCCCCCGGCAAGTCGCAGCAGATCTTTCAGCGCGGGGTCAGGGCCGACAGCTCCCCCGGTCAGGGGATAGGGCTCGCCGTGGTGACCGAGATAGTGCACAGCTACGGCGGCGAGATCCGGGTGGATGAATCCCCCCTCGGCGGCGCCCGCTTCCATATCTCCCTCCCCTGACAAAAACGGGGTCAGGCTCGCGCCTGGCCCTGTCTCTTTGCCGTGCGCTAGGACACCATTCTGGTGCCAAACGCCATATTTCCCACTCTCCGCACAGATCCTGGTCAGTCCCAAGGCATAGAGACATAAGGCTCGCTCTGTGGCACCGCCCGAAGCGGATCTGACTTTTCTCGAAAAACCCATGGCAGACGGACACAGCAGACATAAAAAAACCGGCCGCGAGGGCCGGTGAAACAGTTCAGGCTTGTCAGGTGACAATGCGCACCCAGCGGATGAAGACAGCTTCCAATTCCCTGTGAAACCCTGTCTTCTTGAGTACGTGGGTTCACTCTAAGCCAGGGTCACTGAACCAGGACTTAACCGCCATGAAATCGTTTCCTGACCTCAGAGCCTAAACCCGAGGGACTGGCGCAGATAGGCGCCCGCACCGAGCAGGCCCGGACCTTCGTGGGTGATGAGAAACACGGGAATGTCTTTGAGATAGGATTTGAAGCGCCCCTTGTCCTCGAACGCCACCCGAAAGCCCGAGCCGATGAAGAACTCCTGGAAGCGCGGCACTATGCCGCCGGCGATGTAGACGCCGCCAAAAGTGCCCATGTTGAGCGCCAGGTTGCCGGCAAAGCGCCCCATCAGCACGCAGAACAGGCTCAGGGTCCTGCGACAGTCCAGGCAGTCCCCCGCCAGCGCGCGCTCGGTGATGTCTTTGGGAGCGAACGCCTGTGGCTCGCGGCCATCGGACTTCACTAGACCGCGGTAGAGGTTGACCAGACCCGGGCCCGACAGGAAACGCTCGGCCGACACGTGCCCCAGCTCGCCACGCATCACCTGCAGCACGGCATCTTCCTCTTCCGTGTTGGCGGCGAAGTCCACGTGGCCCCCCTCGCCGGGCAGACTCAGCCACTGCTCACCAGCCTGCACCAGATGAGCTACCCCCAGGCCGGTGCCAGCGCCATAGATGGCGATGGGCTTGCCGGCCACCGGCTCGGCGCCGCCCAGCTGGATGCGGTCCCCGTCAGCGAAGACCGGGACAGCCATGGAGACAGCGGTGAAATCGTTGATCACTTGCAGGCGATCCAGGCCCAGGTTGGCCTGCATCTCGCTGATGGAAAACTCCCAGCTGTGGTTGGTCATGGCCACCCAGTCGCCGTTGATGGGGCAGGCGATGGCGATGCAGGCCTCGCCCACCTTGGCGTCATGCTCTTCCAGATAGAGGCGCACCACGGCCTCCAGGCTGGGATGGGCCAGCCCCGAATAGGTTTTTGCCTGGGAAATGGCGCCCGTCGCCAGCTCACAGAGGGCCAGCCGGGCATTGGTGCCGCCTACATCGCCCACCAGCGCATGGGTATGCTGCATAACAAACTCCTTCGTTACCGACTCGGGGCGGCCCTTACCGTCCCGACCTTGTTATTTGGCTGCCATACTACTCGACCCCACCGGCTGGCGGCGCGTTTTATGAATGCAACTGTGCGCCCGCTCACAGTGTTGTTGCTTTGCAACATTTGTAAGCGTTTTCAAGGCCTAACTGGAAGTTTGTAACTAAAAACACGAAATAATTAGACATGAGTCATACTTTGTATGGACGAGATTAGTTCGGATAAGCGCTTGTCTTGTATAGTCCTCACCGAGATTGGAAACCTGCTTGAGCTGTGAACTTAGTGCACAGACACTGAAGTTAAATTACAAAAATGCTTGGTGGTAATGATGAATACCCTCGATAAAATTACGAACAATTTGGAAAGTTTCAGTAAATCAGAGCGTAAGGTGGCGGAAGTGATCCTGGCATCCCCTCAGACCGCCATTCACTCCAGCATTGCTACCCTGGCCAAGCTGGCCGATGTCAGCGAACCCACCGTCAATCGCTTCTGCCGTCGTCTCGATACCAAGGGCTTTCCCGACTTCAAGCTGCACCTCGCCCAGAGCCTGGCCAACGGCACCCCCTATGTGAACCGCCACGTGGAAGCGGAAGACGGCCCGGACACCTACACCGCCAAGATCTTCGAATCCACCATGGCCTGCCTCGATGCCGCCAAGAACAGCCTGGACATCTCCGCCATCAACCGCTGCGTCGATATCATGACCCAGTCCAAGAAGATCAGCTTCTTTGGCCTCGGCGCCTCTTCCGCCGTCGCCCGGGACGCCCAGAACAAGTTCTTCCGCTTCAACATCCCTGTGGTGAGCTTCGATGACATCGTCATGATGCGCATGAGCTGCATCAACAGCAGCGAAGGGGACGTGGTCGTGCTTATCTCCCACACCGGCCGCACCAAGGCCCTGGTGGAGATCGCCGCCCTGGCCCGTGAAAACGATGCCACCGTGATCGGCATGACCGCCAAGGACTCCCCCCTGGTCCGCGAGTGCAACCTGGTGCTCTCCATGGACGTGCCGGAAGACACCGACGTCTACATGCCCATGGCCTCGCGCATCGCCCAGCTCGCCCTGGTGGACGTGCTGGCCACCGGCTTCACCCTGCGCCGCGGCATGAAATTTCGTGAAAACCTGAAGAAAGTCAAAGAAGGTTTGCGCGAATCCCGCTTTGATACCCCGCACTCCTCCTGATCATTCGGGGGTCCGCCCCCGACTGTCTATGCCAACGGGCTTGGTGTAGTATCGAAATTCAATCAAACAAGGCCACCCAGATGGCCTGCCAGTTGGCGCCATGCCACATGCTTGACGGGGCAGTATTTCAAGTCATATCAACTTCACATTGGAGTCTTTCATGCCAAGACGTACAAAGATTGTTACCACACTCGGTCCGGCGACCGATCGCGACGGCATTCTCGAGGGGATCATTCGCGCCGGTGCCGACATGGTGCGGATGAACTTCTCCCACGGCACTCCTGAAGATCATATCCAGCGCGCCAACCAGGTGCGTGACATCGCCGCCAAGCTGGGCCGCCACGTGGCCATCATGGGCGATCTGCAAGGCCCCAAGATCCGCGTCTCCACCTTCAAGGATGGCAAGATCTACCTCGCCATCGGTGACAAGTTCATTCTCGACGCCGCCCTCGGCAAGGGAGAAGGCTGCCAGGAGCAGGTCGGCATCGACTACAAGAGCCTGCCGCAGGACGTGGTATCCGGTGACATCCTGCTGCTGGACGATGGCCGCGTGCAACTGAAGGTCGAGCAGGTCGAAGGCACCCGCATCCACACCACGGTGACCGTGGCCGGCCCGCTCTCCAACAACAAGGGCATCAACAAGAAAGGTGGCGGCCTCTCCGCCCCTGCCCTGACCGACAAGGACAAGGAAGACATCAAGACCGCCGCCCGCATGAACGTGGACTACCTGGCGGTCTCCTTCCCCCGCAGCGGCGATGATCTGCGCTACGCCCGCGAACTGGCCCGCGAAGCTGGCTCCAACGCCAAGATCGTGGCCAAGGTCGAGCGCGCCGAGACCGTCGCCAGCGACGAGGCGATGGAAGACATCATCCTTGGCTCCGATGCCGTCATGGTGGCCCGTGGTGACCTGGGTGTCGAAATCGGCGACCCCGAACTGGTGGGTGTACAGAAGAAGCTCATTCGCCACTCCCGTCGCCTGAATCGCGTGGTCATCACCGCGACCCAGATGATGGAGTCCATGATCAACGCGCCGCTCCCGACCCGTGCCGAAGTCATGGACGTGGCCAACGCCGTGCTGGACGGTACCGATGCGGTGATGCTCTCCGCCGAGACCGCCGCCGGCCAGTTCCCCATCGAGACCGTGACCTCCATGGCCAGCGTCTGTGTGGGCGCCGAGAAGCACCCGAGCCTGAACGTCTCCAACCACCGCATGAGCTACACCTTCACCTCGGTGGAAGAGGCGGTGGCCATGTCCACCATGTATGCGGCCAACCACCTGGAAGGGGTCAAGGCGATCGTGGCGCTGACCGAGTCGGGCACCACCCCGCTGCTGATGTCCCGCATCAGCTCCGGCCTGCCCATCTTCGCCATGTCTCCTCACAACAAGACCCTGGCCTGGGCCAACCTCTACCGCGGCGTCACCCCCGTGCTGTTTGATGGCGACGAGACCAAGCCGGTCTACGAGGTGTGCCGCGACGCGCTGGACGTGCTCAAGGCCAAGGGACTGCTGCAAAGCGGCGACATGGTACTGCTCACCCACGGCGACAAGATGGAGACCGTCGGCAGCACCAACACCTGCAAGGTGATGATGGTCGAGTAATCGCCCCTCCTCCCTGCAACAAAAACGGCTCCCGCGGGAGCCGTTTTTTTATGGGATCTGCCCCAGGTTCAACCGCGAAACAGCTCCACCTTGTCCCCATCCTGCAGGCTGCCGGCGCCGCGCACCACCACCTTGTCTCCCTGCTTGAGGGCGCCACTCACCGCCACCTCCCGGCTGTCCCCGAACAGCACGGTGACCGGCACCCGGTTCACCGTGAGCGCCTCGCCGCGCTGCTCCACCTGATAGACCACGCTTCCCTCGGTGCCGAGCACCAGGGCATCCCGTGGCAACAGCATGGTGTGCTGCTCTCCCATCGGCAGCGCCACCCGCACCGGCGAGCCGATGATGAACGTGCCCGCTTCCGGCTTGAGGCGCAGCTCGATGAGCCGGGACTTGGGATCGGCGCTCGCCGCCCGCTGGTAATAGATGGCGTGGCTGCTGAGCTGCTCCCCTTCCACCCGCAACCGGGCCTGGGTGGCCAGTTGCCGGGCCCAGGCAATAGGCGCACGCAACCGGATGTCCGGCTGGTCCGGATTGACCAGCTCAAGCGCCTGTTCGCCCGCATCCACATGCTCCCCCGGCTGGATGAAGTGCTCGTTCACCACTCCGTCAAACGGGGCAAAGATGCGGCTTCTGCGCAGCTGCTCCTCAATCTGGCGCACCTGCACCCGCGCCAGCTGCTCGGCCAGCTCAGCCTGCTCCACGTCATAGCGCGCCTTGTCATACTGGCTCTGGGAGGCACTCTTTTGCTGGTGCAAACGATCCAGGCGCTGGAACTCGGCGCGAGCGTAACGCAGATTGCTCCCCTCTCTGGCTTGTTCCGCCCTCGCCTGCTCCAGCGAGAGGCGCAGGGTCGCGCCGTCGAGGCGCAGCAGCTCGTCCCCCGCCTTCACCTTACTGCCGAACTCGGCAATCCACTCCACCCGGCCGCTCACCTCGGCGCTCAGCGCCGCCTGCTGGCGGCTCGCCACCGTGCCGCTGACCCAGATGCTGGCGCCCGCCTCCCCCTGGGCCACGTCCGCCAGGGTCACCATCTTGCCCTGTGCCAGCGCGGGCACCCCGCCCGCCAGCAGCAGCACGCCCACTACCATCCTTGTGAAAACTCGTGTCATCGATGAGCTCCTTGCTCAGGCCCGCTGCCGAAGGGCGTGCGGTACATCGGTCCGCTCGCCCAGCCGCAGGAAGGCGGGCAGCAGGATCAGGGTAAACAGGGTGCTGCAACTCATGCCGCCGACGATGACGGTGGCCAGCCCCCGGTAGATTTCGCTGCCCTCGCTCGGGCTCAGCATCAGCGGCAGCATGCCGAAGATGCTGGTGAGACTGGTCATGGCGATGGGACGCATCCGGCTTTGCAGGGCATCTGTCACCGCCAGCTGGCGGCTAAGCCCCTCCCGCTCCGCCGTGCGGGTCTGGTGCACCAGCAGGATGGCGTTGTTGACCACCAGTCCCAGCAGGATGACGAAGCCGATGATGGTGAGCAGATCCATGGGCAGCGGCACCACCAGGCCGCTCAGGTGCAGTGCCAGCACGCCGCCGACAGTGGCAAGGGGCAGGGTCAGCAGCACCAGGATGGCGTCCCTGACGGAGGCGAAGACCCCCCACAGCAGGATGAGCAGGATCATCACGGCAAACAGGAAGATGGAGCCCAGGTTGTCCAGCGCCTGTTGCAGGCTGTCTGCATTGCCGACGATCCGCAGCTCACCGCCGGCGGGCAGCAGCAGCCGGATGGCGGCGAAGCTCTTGTGCTGCAGGGTCTCCAGCACCTGCTCCATGCTCATCCCCTCGGGGGGCGAGATCTCCAGGCTGATGCTGCGTCGCCCGTCGGCCCGGAAGATGCTCTCCGGCCCCAGATCCGGCTCCACCCGCAGCAACTCGCCCAGCGGCACGATGCGCCCGGACGGCGTCGCCAGCGGCACCGCCTTGAGTTCATCCGGATTGGCGGAGGCCTGCCCCATCAGCAGGATGTCGAGCCGCTCATCCCCGTCGAAATATTCGCCGACCCGCAGACCATCGCCGAAGGTCTGGATGATGGCGGGCATCGGGGAGCGATCCCAGCCCACCTCGGCCAGGCGCCTGTCCTGGGGCACCAGCCGAAGCTCGGGAGCGGTGAAATCGAGTCCGGGCTCTGGCCTGACCTGGGCGCCGGGCAAGTCCCGCTGCACTATGGTCATGCTCTCCCGGGCCGCCTGATAGAGTTCGGGTAGCCCACCCCCCTGGATCAGCAGGGAGATGCTGTTTTCACTGTCAAAACCGCCAAACAGGGACCCCTGACCGCCAAACACCCGGGTGTCGGGAATGCCCACCAGCAATTGCTTCATCAAGAGCTGCTCCAGCACCTTGATCTGGTTATCCTCCTTTGGCCGCACCCCGATCTGGGCACCGCCCGGGTAGCGCAGGATGTAGTAGTTCTTGAGGACAGGCTCCTTCTCCCCTTTCATATAGGGGTCGAGGCGGGCAATCAGGGTATCGATCACCTCCTCCCGCTGGGCCTTGAGATTAACCCCGGGGGTGAAACTCATCCAGACGTCGATGGCGTCCCGCTTCACATCCGGCAGGTAGTTCATCTTGGGCAACATCAACCAGCTCACCAGCACAGGCCCCGTCATCATCAGGACGATGATGGCCCAGCGCCTGGGGGCGGTGGCAGTCCAGCGGATCACATGGCGGGTGACGCGGCACCACAGGCGCTCAAAGGGATCAATCAGCCGCTCGTGCCCCATCCAGCGCGCCGCCACCGCAGGCAACACAGTCACCGCCACCAACATGGAGACGGTCACCGCGCAGGCGATGGTGAGCGCAAGATCGGCAAACAACTGCCCTTCCACGTCGTTGAGCTGGAGCACCGGCAGGAAGATGGCGACCGTGGTCAGGGTGGACGCCACCAGAGCGGTCCACACCCGGCGGGTGCCCTCCAGCGCCGCCTCTCCCTTGCTGATGTCACCCCGCTCATGGCGCCGGTAGATGCTCTCCAGCACCACGATGGCGGCGTCGAGCACCATGCCGACCGCAAACGCAATGCCCGCCAGGGAGATGATATTGAGGGTCCGCCCCATCACCTTGAGCAGGCAGAAGGTGAGCATGATGCTGATGGGAATGGCGATCGCGATCATCAGGGTCGCCTTGAGCTGGCGTAGAAAGACCCAGAGGATGGCGCAGGAAAGCAGCACCCCGAGCCCCAGGTTGGCGGTCACCATGCTCACCGCCCGGTTGATGTAGAGGGAAGCGTCAAACGACTGCTCCATGTGCAGGCCGACCGGCTCCAGCACCTCCCGGTTGAGCTCCCCGACCTTGGCCTTGATCCCCTCGAGCGCCGCCAGGGCATTGGCGCCGCTCTCCTTGAAGATCTGCGCCGCGATGGCGGTGTTGCCGTTCTGGATGCGCAGCACCGGGTTCTCCTCCCGGGCCACTCTGATCTCGGCAACGTCCCGCAGATAGATGGGCAGGCCGTCACGCCAGTCCACCACCTTGTCCCCCAGGGCCGCCACGTCATAGCGACCGGCAAAGCGCAGCTTGTACTCCCAGCGTCCGATGTCGAGGGTCCCGGCCGACACATCCCAGCCCGTCGTTGCCCGGCTGGCGAGCACCGGGATCTCCACCCCCAGCTCGGCGGCGCGGTAAGGGTCGAAGCGGATCTGGATCTGGCGCTCGTTGATCCCCTCGATGTCGACCGTGGACACCCCGGGGATCCGCTCCAGCTCGGGCTTGACCCTCGCCTCGATCAGCGCCTGGTGATCGTCTATCTCCCCCTTGGCGCCGGGCAGTTGCTGGATGAAGAAGAAGGTCAGGGTGTCGTTGCTGCTGTAGTTGTTGACGTAAGGACCACCGATGTTGTCCGGCAGCCCCGAGACCCGGTTCAGGCGGGAGATGACGTCAAGCTGGGCCCGCTGCATGTCGGTGCCGAGAGCAAACTCCATGTCGATTTCGGTGAAGCCGGGGTAGCTGTTGCTGCTGAGACTCTTGAGCCCCTGTACCCCCTGCATCTCCTGCTCGATGGGATCGGTTATCTCCGACTCCATCTCCTGGGGCGAGGCCGAACGCCAGTCCACCGTGATGTTGAGGTGAGGACGGTCTATGTCGGGAAACAGCTGGACGGGCAGTCCCCGGATGCTGAGCAGGCCCAGCAAAAAAATCAGCACGACCGAGACCGCCACCCAGATGGGGCGTTCGATCGCCTTTTTGGCGAGGTTCATTCACTCTTCCTGAGTTGTTGTTATCGGCCATTCCGATGGCCTTGCTTCCTGCCCCAAGGGTGGGGGCCATTGCATTAAACTGGAATTAATCGACCTTGTAAATGCCTGGTTAAACAACAAAAAAACCGGCCACTAGGGCCGGTTGTCGGTTTATGCTCGAGGTCAGGCTGCATGCTCGACCGGGTTCGTTTGAGATAATCCTTCCAGCTCGCCAGGAGCGAAGTTGTCCACCTGGATAGCCTCGTAGCGCAGGGCATCGGCGGCCAGCAACTTGTCCGCCTCCTCCTTGCCGAGGATGGACTGGGACAGGGCAGCAGCTACCAGCTCAGGCAGCGCCAGCTTGCGGGGCAGTCTGCCCTCTTTCTGGGCCTGCACCAGCTTCTTCTCGATGGGCTGCACCGAGACCATGGCCTGGAAGGCACGCTCCATCAGCCCCACCGGATCCGCCTCGTCCTTGCCCACATAACAGAGCGCGGTCAGACGATCCCGGAACTCGCCCGGCGTCATCATGGCCAGACAGATGGCATGGCAGCGATCGTCCGCCGGCATCTTGTAACCGACGCCGAACGGGAACACCACCCGCTTGAGTACGGCACCCACCACCTTGTTCGGGAAGTTCTGGAAGAAGCCCTCGAACGCCTTGCCAATCAGGTAGAGGTTGCGCTCCACCGCGTACTGCACGAACGGCAGGTCAGAGACCATGCGGCCCTGATCCTCGTAATGCTTGAGGGTGGCGGAGGCCAGGTAGAGGTGGCTCAGCACGTCACCCAGACGGGCGGAGATCATCTCCTTGCGCTTGAGATCCCCGCCCAGCATCAGCATGGAGACGTCGGCGCACAGGGCGAGCCCTTTACTCATGCGGGAGAGCTGCTTGTAGTAGCGGGCGGTTTCGCCAGCTACCGGCGCGCTGTTGAACTGGCCCAGGGTCAGCCCCTGGAACAGGGCACCGAAGAAGTTGCCGGTACCGAAGGCGATGTGTTTCATCAACAGGGCGTCAAACTTCTCGAGACCGCGCTCCACATCGGTGTCGGCCGCCGCTTCCAGCTCGGCAAACACATACGGATGGCAGCGGGTGGCCCCTTGCCCGAAGATCATCAGGTTGCGGGTCAAGATGTTGGCCCCTTCCACCGTGATGGCCACCGGAATGCCCATGTAGGCGTAGCCGGTGTAGTTTTTCGGGCCCAGCTGGATGGCGCGACCGGCGTGGATGTCCATGGAGTCATCCATCACCTGGCGTGCCATCTCGGTCATGTGGTACTTGGAAATCGCGGTGACGATGGCCGGTGCCTGACCCAAATCCAGGGAACCTGCGGTCATGCGACGAGCGCCTTCGAGCTGATAGGTGAGGCCGCCAATGCGGGCCAGCGCTTCCTGCACCCCTTCAAACTTGCCGATGGACATGCCGAACTGCTTGCGCACATAGGAGTAGGCGCCCACGGTGCGGCTCGCCATGTGACCGCAGGCGGTGCCAAGGGCTGGCAGCGAGATGCCACGACCGGCGGAGAGGCACTCCACCAGCATGCGCCAGCCGCGGCCGGCGTAATCCGGGCCACCGATGATCCAGTCGAGCGGAATGAACACATCCTTGCCGAAGGTCGGGCCGTTCAGGAACGCCAACCCCATGGGGTAGTGGCGATCGCCGACGCGCACGCCAGGGTGACTGGTCGGGATCAGCGCACAGGTGATGCCGATCTCTTCCTTGTCACTCAGCAGTTTTTCCGGGTCATAGAGCTTGAACGCCAGCCCCAGCACGGTGGCACGCGGCGCCAGGGTGATGTAGCGCTTGTTCCAGTTCAGGCGAATGCCCAGCACCTCTTCACCCTTGTGCATCCCCTTGCAGACGATCCCCTTGTCCGGGATGGCGCCCGCATCGGAGCCCGCTTCCGGCCCGGTCAGGGCGAAGCAGGGTACCTCCTTGCCGTTGGCCAGCCCCGGCAGCCAGAAATCTTTCTGGGCCTGGGTGCCGTAATGCATCAGCAGCTCGCCCGGGCCGAGGGAGTTGGGCACCATGACGGTGACCGCGACGCTCAGGCTCTTGGTGGCGATACGGGTGACGATGGTGGAGTTGGCAATCGCCGAGAACTCGCGGCCGCCGTAGGATTTCGGGATGATCAGGGAGAAGAAGCCTTCTTTCTTCAGATAGTCCCACACCGGCTCCGGCAGGTCCTTGGTCTCGTTGACGATCTTGAAGTCGTCCACCATGGCGAGCAGGGTTTCGACCTGGTTGTCGATAAAGGCCTGCTCTTCTGCACTCAGCTCGGCCTTGCCGTAGCCGTGCAGTTTCTTCCAGTCCGGGTTGCCGCGAAACAGCTCCCCGTCCCACCAGACGGAGCCGGCCTCCATGGCCTCCCGCTCGGTGGCCGACAGGGGCGGCAATATCTTCTTGAAGATGCCGAACACGGGGCGGGTCACCACCTTTTTACGGATGGCGGGGACACCGAGCACCACGGCTATCGCCAGCACCAGCAGGACAAGCAATGTGATCATACCGAAGTTCCTTCTATTTCACTGTTTCCGTTGATTATTGTTAGGTGTTACACGGCCAGGGAGAGCCTGGTCGACTCCACGGGCGCCCCGACACCGGACGCCAGATAAGGAATGACGTTGCGCACCAGCCCTTCCACATCGAGCTGCTGACCAAAATCGGCCTGGGCGATGTCACGCAGGGCATCCGCAGAGGCCATGGTGAAGACGACGGTGCCCAGGGTGAAGTGCAGGCGCCAGAAGAGATCCGCTGGCGACAAATCCGGATTGGCCTTGGAGATGGCCTGGGTGATCCCGTGCAGGGTCGCCCCATAATGGGTGGTAATAAAGCGGCGCAGGTGGCCCTGACTGTCGATATAGCCGCGCCCCAGCAACTGCATGAAGAGCGCCGGGCCATTCGCCCTGACGGCCGACAGTTTCATCAGAGGTTCGACAAAGCTCTCGAACACCTGCAACAGGGTCAGCTGATCCTGCGCCATCAACGTCTGCAACCGCCCGTCCAGTGCCGGCATGAAGAGGCTCAGATAACGGTCGAGCACCGCCTGGATAAGCTCCTTCTTGGAGCCGAAGTGATAATTGACCGAAGCCAGGTTCACATCGGCCTCGCTGGTGATCAGACGCAACGAGGTATCGGCGAACCCCCGCTCGGCAAACAGCACCTCGGCGGCGTCGAGAATACGGTTCTTGGTATCGATTTTACTCACTGGACACCTCACTTAAACGAATGTTTAAAAAGTACGTTTCACGCCCACTCATGTCAAGAGAATGTGAACAAGTGTTGGCTAAATGTTTTTAATCAAAAAAGAGGGAAGATGGCGGGAACTTCGCGGCGAGACGGCACTCTATATCTATGCCACTGCAATTAAACATTAAGTCTCGCCCAACCTGCGCCATGCTAGTTGGGCATTTTTTTGCCCTGCCGTCACCCGATGCGCTGAAAGAGAACCAAAAAAAAACCGTCGCAGGGGCGACGGCGGGGAAAACGGGTCTGACCATCCAGTGTCGACCCATCGATGGGTGTTCAGGCTTGCATCGATGTCGCCATCCTCGCAGTGAAACGTCATCAGACTTTGTCAGCACAGACCCAAATTGTGACAAAGTATGGCAACCAGCCACATGGCCCGGCTTCGCCAATCTTGCTATGCTGTCGCCTCATGCCAGAGGGGAGAGAAGATGAAGTATACGGTCGATACCCACACGCACACCGTCGCCAGCACCCACGCCTACAGCACCATTCACGATTACCTGCCCATCGCCAAAACCAAGGGGATCAAGCTGTTCGCCACCACGGACCATGGCCCGGACATGGCAGATGCCCCGCATTACTGGCATTTCGTCAATCTGCACGTGTTGCCCAGGGTCGTGGACGGGGTCGGCATCCTGCGCGGCATCGAAGCCAACATCAAGAACATTGACGGTGAAATAGACTTCCCCGAGCGCTACGAGTCCCGGCTAGACATGATCATGGCCGGCTTCCACGAGCCGGTGTTCCCCCCCTGCGATCAGGCGACCCACACCCAGGCCATGATCAACGCCATCCGAAGTGGTCGGGTCGACATGATAAGCCACCCCGGCAACCCCGCCTTCCCCATCGATATCCAGGCGGTGGTCAAGGCAGCGGCAGAGTATCGAGTGGCGCTGGAGGTTAACAACTCCTCGTTCAGTCACTCCCGTGCAGGCAGTGAAAGCAACTGCCGCGCCATCGTCGAGGCGGCGCGCGATCTGGGTGCCTACCTCACTTTCGGCTCCGACTCCCACGTGGCATTCAGCCTCGGCGACTTTGATCACTGCCATCGGCTGGTCACCGAAGCCAACTTTCCACATGAGCGGATCCTGGCCCGCTCCCCCCGCGCCCTGCTCGATTTTCTCGAGAGCCGCGGCCGTGCTCACATCCCGGAGTTCGTTGACCTCTGATATGCCTTAACATCATGAGCCAACTCATAAAATCGAGTTGGCTCAATTGACTTGTCCGGCTTTTTTCACGACTCTGAACATCAAGCCGCCGGTATAGCTCAGTTGGTAGAGCAGCGCATTCGTAATGCGAAGGTCGTAGGTTCGACTCCTATTACCGGCACCAAATAAAACAAAGGGTTAGCATCATTGCGATGCTAACCCTTTGTGCTTTTTTGCTATTTCGTACTTGCTGGCGTACTTGTAGAATCAACCATAGCTTTTGGCCTTATCGTCCTGGCGAATCTTTCACCTGAGAAAATACCTCGCGATTGAGGCCCATTAATCAAAAACAATCATGCAGAAATGGGGCTGTGTTCCACAGCCCAACTAGCGTAAATGCTCGTTTATCTTCCATATAAATACCATCAATGTCCTGGCGGCCTTCATCCGGTGATAATCACACTGATGACGGGTGTTGCCGAGACTGCCTTTGCAACAGGCATGTTGGTAGATCAGACATTCTGGACCACCAACAACAGGGCTGCACTGAGCACAACGCCAGATGAGGGTGACATAGTCATGTTCCTTTCTGTGGATTTCAGACAGGCTCAGCCCCAATGTCATCCAGTACCGACCGCGCGCCTGATGAACGTCTGATCCACGTATCCTATCGTTCGACTCCAAACGTCCTGAGTATCCCGAAGATACTGGCCCAACTCATCCACATCAGCTTGGTCGGGAAATTCCAGCAAGTCTACCAGCCGGTGTAACGTCTGAATGGGAATGCCAATCTCCTCTAGAGAATTAACACCTGGTGGTAGATGGTGACTCTCGAACGCTAATTTGACGTGCGTGTAATCGATCTTGCTGCTGATACCTTGCTTCAACGCATGGTGTTTGACTACATCCTCCATCAAGCTGAGCAACTTAGGTAGGGTGTAACCAAAGGCATTCGTGATGATCTTCAAATCATTGTTGATGGAGTAGGAAAGTGTGCGCTTCTCCCCTTCAGACATCCACTGCCGTGCGTGAACGATCTGACTTTTCAGATAGTCCGAATAGCTTGCAGCGTTATAATAGCCAGTAAGTTTGGCTACCATGACATCCGTAGGCTTAACAGGGACGCCATTGCGACTGAATGTATGGGGAACCAGTCTGGCAATGATCTTTGCGAAAGTCTTGAAGAAGTTTGGCGCGGGGTTCCAGTGAAACACCAGCGAGGCAAATTCGATGTCGTCCATCATCTCCACCATGCTTTGCAGAGCCTCGAATTGCTCGACACGGAAGTACGAGTGCTTCTTCACAAGGTCTATGGAAATGCGATCGCTTGCGAAGACCTCATTAAAGCGATCCTGTGAAAACTCGGACAAGTGGTCTGGCTGAACACTGGCCAAGAGGTTGAGCGGGGTATCGATGTCCTGAATACCGAGTGGAATATCCACCTCTTGATTGAGATTGTCTTCCGGGATTTCCTCCAGGCAAAAGATTTTGCCCACGAAGTGAACGCCCATACGCCCAGCACGCCCCTTGATGTTCCCATGGGTGAATTTGTCGATGCTGCGATTGCCATCGCGGTTGTCATAGATCACGACGTTCTTGGCAACTGTGTTGACACCTTCAATGATCGTAGAAGTACAAAGCAGAAAGCGCAGTTTTCCAGCATTGAACTGATCGACAGTGTATTGCTGCAGCGCCCTAGGTAACGCCCCAAAATGCAAGCCGATTCCGTTCTTGAGAGCAACGGTGTAATCCCAATCGGCATCGAACTCTTTGCTGACCCACTCGATATGAGGACTCTCAGCCGGAGTGCCATGTCCGAGCCTGATCAGCTCGCGTGCAACCTTGCCGGCAACAGTTGGTGACTTGCAATAGATGATCGTTGCGCCGACGCATGCGCGTGCGATCTCCGCCAGCTCGTTTATCTTGGCTTCGTCATCATTCGCTTTGATGCTGAACGTCTGGATATCTAACGCGACTGTGTTGAAGTCGGTAGAAACAAAGGTATGCGAATACCCGAGTCTTTCGAGACCACGAATGCTGTTAACAAATGGCCCGGTCAAGTAAAACTGCTTGGAGACCTTAAGCAGCTTGCTCAACGCAATGTTGAGCTCGATGACTCGCTCGTCCTGATGATCTACGGAGCCACTTTTGAGTTGTCGGAAAGCCAGCTTGTAAAACTCGTCAATGACGAAGAGGTCGATGTCGACTATGTCATCTCGTTCATTCACTCGCTCCTGCGTTAACACGTAGACAGCCTGGTCAGAATGGCGAACTTGGGAACTGTGGTGAATGATTTGGTATTGGTCACCAAACCGCTCTTGCAGTCGGCGACGAGTTTCGTCGGCAAGGGCCACGGTCGGAACAACTATAACGAGCCTCTGCAAGGTACCCAGACCGAGCAGCGAATCGACGATAGCGCTTTTTCCCATGCTTGTAGGCGCGCTGAGCACCACGTTCTGGCCAGCCTTAAGCAAATCGAATATGCGGAATTGCATTGAGTGGAAGACAAAGCTGTCCGAGAATGGCGTCCGATACAGATCAAGCACCCTGAGGTCGTCCGGCGTCAGGTCGGCGAATTCCTTTTTCAAGTACGGAAACAGACCTGATTTTCTCACCATGTTTTTCAGAATGGTGGTGTGGCCGGAAAACCGCTCGCGCGCATCGAGAGCGCGCACGATCAAGTCTCGTCCCTTGTCATGCGAGACAGGGTTGGACAATAGCCTGTTGATCGCGGACAGGTATTTGAAGGATGAGAAGTCTTCCTCCTGCAGGCTGCGTTTAGCCTGTTCATAGACCCTTGTCATACCACCTCCCTCACCTTGTCCTCAACCAATTGGGTTAGTCGCTCAAGACTTGGAGCGGGATAGATAAATACGTGGACGCAAAGATCCGCGAACGGCGAGCCTTCAATGAGGTCGGCAACGAAATTGTCGAACAGTTCTAGCGTTTCTTTTTCCAGATTATCCTCGTACCCCGGCGTTTCTGGATCGGTAAGCAGACGAGAGTCATAGCCCACGAATAGGACGAATGTGAAGCGATCTTGGTGAGCATCGAAAGGCCGGCTACCATCGAGGATTTCGTCGATGTCGTGGCGAAGCAGGTAGTCATCGTCTTTGACGTCGAGGATTTTTCTGCGTGCTGTATCAATGCACTCAGCAATGTCCTCGTATAGCTGATCTCGTATCTTCGGTAATCTGACAGCAATGTCGACATCAGTCACCAACTCGCTGAAGCCAACCCAGAGCTGATCACCTTCAGGATCGCGGCGAACGATGTGTACGTTTTCAAGAATTTTCTCGGATCCAGGTCTTTCCACGTACAGCAAGCAGGGTATGGGTTGGCTTTCGTGGTGTTGTCGGATCGTTGCGTGCAACAGCACTCGCCCCAAGAATTCACTAACGTCATGGAGCGATTTGAAGACGGACGTCTTTAGCCGCTCTCGCTTTTCAACGAGCGTCAGCTTATGAATATCGGACATTTCTTTTGGCCTAAGAAAGACCTCATCCAGCCACTGGCAGACGTTGTCCGCAATATGTTTGTAGCGGTATTGCTTAAGCGAGTACTGCTGATGCAGAACTTGCCCTTTACGCTTAGCGCATGCCGAAACCATAGGTGCTCTGAATCTGACTCTTATACACAAGTAGCGCCCTGAACGGAACCATTCCCGTTTTCCAGGATCTGATCTTCCATGTGACCTC
>NZ_JAPCIQ010000088.1:0-16903 GCF_027707405.1 Aeromonas sp. QDB68
TGGTGTGTTTGGAGACAACCAGTTTACCAGCACCCTGTCTGTCAACTTCCACTTTCCCAGGATCCCGCGAAGAACCTCTTTTGTTTTGGACCCTGGCTCAGAGCCCGGTCAGGGGCGGCGCCTTGAGACGGGGCCCCTGGTAACCCGTCACCTCGCCAAAGCGCGGATGACCGCTCTCCCAGTCGGCGGCGGCGGTGCGAATGGCCTCCTTGTCGACGCTCACGAAGTTCCACCAGATCTGCAGCGGTTTGGGCAGGGGCTCGCCGCCGATGAGCAGCAGCCGGGCGCCCGGGCGCAGGGTCAGCACCACCTCCCGGTTGCCGGGGGGCAGGTAGAGGAGCTGCTCCGGGGCCAGGACCTCCCCTGCGACGATGGTCTCCCCCGCGAGGGGAAAGAGGCCGTGCTCGAAGGCGGGATCCAGGGGGAGGGTGATCTCGCCTCCCTCGGGGGCGTGCAGATCCAGCCCCAGAATGGGGGAGAAGTGCAGGGTGGGGGCGCGCTGGCTGCCGTGCTCGCCGATGAGCAGGGTGAGGGTGATCTCCCCTTGCTGCCAGCGGGGGAGCGTCGGGTAGTGATCGAAGCGGGGCGGGGTATGCTGATCCGCCTCGGGCAGGGCTATCCAGAGCTGGGCGGCGTGCAGATCGGGCTGGTTCGGGACCGACTCCTCCGTGTGGGCGATGCCCCGTCCTGCGGTCATCAGGTTCACCTGGCCTGGACGGATCACCTGCTTGCTGCCCAGGCTGTCCCGGTGGAGGATCTCCCCCTCCAGCATCCAGGTGAAGGTCTGCAGGGCGATGTGGGGGTGGGGCCCCACATCCATGCCGGGTGCGCCGGGGGCAAAGCGGGTCGGGCCGATATGATCGAGAAAACACCAGGGCCCGATGGTGCGCCGCTCCTTGACCGGGATGGCGCGAGCCACCGGGATGCCTCCCACATCGGTGAGGCGGGAGGCAATGCGTTGCCACTGTTGTGTCATGGGGTGCTCCTTGTCGAGGAAAAGGTTGGCGCACGCGCGCGCAGGTTGCAGCGTCTGCAGGGGGAAGAACATGCCGTCTCGCCCGGTGCCGGTGAGTGATGCCGAGGTTACTATGCCCCAATCCGGCGCCGGATGGCAAAGACGGGGCACAGCGCCTGCCCTGAGGGCCCAGCCCGGCAATTGCAGCCGCGTACTGTATGAACGTACAATAGTCCCATCCCACTCTTGAGCCCGACCACCTGCATGACCGACATCCAGCCCCTCCCTCCCGTGACCCCGCCGCTCGACGGCTTCATCCTGACCCGCCATGGTCGGGATGTGCAGGGGCGTACCGAGATCGTGATGTGGCTCTGGAGCGCACAGGGACCGGTACGGGTGGTGGTGCCGGGGCAGGAGCCGGTCTTCTTCCTGCCGGAACGCCACCTGGAAGAGGCGGCCGAGCTCTTCAAGGGGGCCGGGGTGAGGGGGCGTTTTCGCCGCCTCCCCATGCACACCTTCGAGGGGAGCCGGGTGGTGGGCTGCTACTTTGCCACCCTGAGCGCCTTTCACCGCGCCATCGAGCTGCTGCTCATCCGCGGATTGGAGCACTTCGAGGCGGATATCCGCCTGCCCGAGCGCTTTCTCATGGAGCGCTTCATCACCGCCGGGATGCGCTTTGACGGCAAGGCGAGGCGCAAGGGGGGCAGGCAGGGTTACTGGGAGGTAAACGAGGCGCGTTGTGCGCCGCAGGCGGTGACGCCGACCCTCTCCTGGGTCTCCCTGGACGTGGAGTGCGCCATGGATGGCACCCTCTTTTCGGTGGGGCTTCATAGCGAAGAGGACGCGCGGGTCATCATGATTGGTGCCCCGGAGCCGGACTCGCAGGACTGGGAGACCCCCGTCGAGTGGGTGGCGGACGAGCCCGCCCTGCTCGGTGCCCTGGAGGGCTGGTTCAGCCTGCACGATCCCGATCTCGTCATCGGCTGGAACGTGGTGAATTTCGACTTTCGCCTGCTGCTGCGCCGCGCCGAACTCCACAAGCGGCGGCTGCGGCTCGGGCGTGGGCGGGAGCTCTGCTTCTGGCGCTCGTCCCGAAACGATCCCCAGAGCGGCAACGTCATCATCCCGGGGCGCATGGTGCTGGACGGCATCGATACCCTCAAGAGCGCCACCTGGCAGTTCCCGAGCTACAGCCTGGATGCGGTGGCGAGCGAGCTGCTCGGGCGGGGCAAGGACATCGAGGACGTGGCCAACCGGGGGGAGAAGATCACCGAGCTGTTCCACTCCGACAAGGAGGCGCTGGCCCGCTACAACCTGGAAGATTGCAGGCTGGTGTGGGAGATCTTCGATTTCTGCCACCTCATCCCCTTCGCCATCGAGCGCGCTTCCCTCACCGGTCTTGAGCTCGACCGGGTTGGGGGGTCGGTGGCGGCGTTCACCAACCTCTATCTGCCACGGCTGCACCGCGGTGGCTATGTGGCGCCCAACCTGCCGGCAGACGGCGGGCTCGCCAGCCCCGGCGGCTATGTGATGGACTCCAAGCCGGGGCTCTATCGCCACGTGCTGGTGCTCGACTTCAAGAGCCTCTATCCCAGCATCATCCGCACCTTCTGCATCGACCCCATGGGGCTGGTGGAGGGGCTCAAACACCCGGATAACGCCATTCCAGGCTTTCGCGGCGCCCTGTTCTCCCGAACCCGCCACTTCCTGCCGGATCTCATCGCCACCCTCTGGGCGGCGCGGGATCGGGCCAAGGCCGCCAGTAACAAGGCCCTCTCCCAGGCCATCAAGATCATCATGAACTCCTTCTACGGGGTGCTGGGGTCGGGGGGTTGCCGCTTCTACGACCCGAGGCTCGCCTCCTCCATCACCTTGCGGGGCCACGGCATCATGCAGCAGACCCGGGAGTGGATAGAGGCAGAAGGGTTCGAGGTGATCTATGGGGACACCGACTCCACCTTCGTGCACCTGGGGAGCGATATCCGTCTCGAACAGGCGGACGAGATTGGCCAGCGACTGGCGAAGATGATCAATGACAACTGGGCCGCGCTGATCAGGCGGGAGTTCGACCTGCCGAGCCATCTGGAGATCCAGTACGAGACCCACTACCGCCGTTTCCTGATGCCCACCATTCGCGGGCTGGAGAAGGGAAGCAAGAAACGCTATGCGGGACTGGTGGGCGAAGGGGAAGGGGAGCACCTAGTGTTCAAGGGGCTGGAGACGGTGCGCACCGACTGGACACCCCTTGCCAAGGCATTCCAGACCCGGCTCTACGAAATGGTATTCCACGACCAGGATCCCAGCAGCTATGTGCGCACCATGGTGGACGAGACCCGGGCCGGCCGTCACGACGATCTGCTCATCTACCGCAAGCGGCTGCGCCAGAAACTCGAGGAATATCAGAAGAACGTGCCACCCCATGTGCGGGCGGCGCGCCTGGCGGACGAGGAGAACCTGCGCCGCGGCCTGCCCCAGCGCTATCAGCACAGGGGCACCATCGCCTACCTGATGACCCTGAACGGCCCCGAGCCTTTGGAGTACCGGCGCAGCGCCGTCGACTACGAGCACTATATCGACAAGCAGCTCAGGCCCATCGCCGACGCCATCCTTCCCTTTGTGGGGGAGTCGTTCGAGCGGATCTGCGGCCAGCAGCTCGATCTCTTCTGACAATGCGAGGTAAACGCGGCGGCCATGGCACGACAACGGCTGCCCGCGTGCCAGAGGAAACAGAGGGAGGCAGATGACGGGGGAGAGCGGGTGTCAGAGCCGACCAATGCAAAAAGCCCGCTATCAAGCGCAATGCTGTTCAGATAAGCACATTTTTGACTAATTATTCATAAATGCGACTTGAGTTGGGGGAGCAAGGCTGTTTCCAGTCGATGTTCCTTCAGCCTTTATCCAGCGTGGCTTGCAATAGAAAGAGGGAGGCATCATGCCTCCCTCATTTTTTAGCCCTGATACTACGTGGACTGGAACTCAAATTCTCTTAAGTGAACAGCATTGCGCTATCAAGCGGGCTTTTCAAATCTGGTGCGTCCTAGTGGATTCGAACCACCGACCCCCACCATGTCAAGGTGATGCTCTAACCAGCTGAGCTAAGGACGCAGGGTGCGCAAAGCGACTTTGTGTGTCATTGCAGGGGAGTGGTGGGTTTAATTGGATTCGAACCAACGACCCCTACCATGTCAAGACGATAGCTATATCAAGTCTTATGTTTGCTTACTTATCTTAATTCAAGATCAAAGCCATATAAAACAATAGTGTAGCGTTGGATTTATATCTCTTGGTGTGAGTTAATCGCGTCTTTTATATTGGATTTTAAAGTAATCTGGGCACAAAATAGGCACAAATCCAATGTTTCTAAAATGACCACTATCTAACGCGCAGAGGGTCCCATATGAGGTGCCATGCATGATGCAGCAACTACTCACAGGAAGGAGCCGACTGGTATGAAAATTTCCACTATCCTCGACCATATCGACAGTGGCCATATGGCGCTGCCGGAGTTTCAGCGCGGTTATGTTTGGAACCGCGATCAGGTCCGCAGCTTGTTCGATTCTCTGTATCGGCGACATCCGGTCGGTGGCCTGCTGGTTTGGGCCACTGAGTCCAAGACTGCCACCCATCGCGGTGATGGCGTTCTGGCAGCCGGGATTGTCAAGCTGTTGCTGGATGGCCAGCAGCGGATGACATCACTGTACGGTGTTGCGCGGGGCCAGCCACCCAAGTTCTTTGATGGTAATACTCAGGCATTTACGGGTCTGCGTTTTAATCTGGAATCGCAGACCTTCGAGTTTTACCAGCCGATCAAGATGAAGGATGATCCCCTGTGGATCGATGTTACCGCCTTGATGAAACAGGGGCCGGCCGGAGTCGGTAGCTTTATCGCCGCCTTCAGCCAGAAGCCGGAGCTGCTGCCAAAAATCGGCGACTTTGCAGGTCGACTGAGCCACCTGCTGGGCATTCTGGAGATAGACCTGCACGCCGAGGAGGTCACTGGCCCTGACAAGACGCTTGACGTGGTGGTGGATATCTTCAACCGGGTTAACAGCGGCGGCACCAAGCTCTCCAAGGGCGATCTTGCCCTTGCGAAAATCTGCGCCGAGTGGCCGGAAGGCCGCGATAAGATGAAGGGTAAGCTTGGCGAGTGGGACAAGGCCGGGTATCACTTCAACCTCGACTGGTTGCTGCGTTCGGTCAACACAGTGCTGACTGGTGAAGCCAAGTTTCAATATCTGCATGATCAGCCCGCTGACAAAATTCAAAACGCGCTGCAGCGGGCTAATAAATACATCGATACTAGTTTGAATCTTATCGCCGGAAGGCTAGGTCTGGATCACGACCAGGTATTTTTTGGACGTTTCGGCATACCTGTGATGGCTCGCTATCTCGATCAGCGTCAACAGCTCCAACTCGGTCAGATGAATGAGAAGGACCGCGACAAGTTGCTGTTCTGGTTCGTACAAGCAGCGATGTGGGGTCGTTTCTCAGGATCCACCGAGTCTTTCATCGACAAGGATCTGGAGGCGCTGGAAGGCGGCGACGGTGATCTCGACCGCTTGCTGGAACAGCTGCGTCTCTGGCATGGCGGCCTGCGTGCTGAATCCGGCCACTTTACTGGCTGGAGCCTGGGCGCACGTTTCTACCCGGTGCTTTACATGCTCACCCGCATGGGTGAGGCGCGGGACTGGGGCACTGGCTTGCCGCTGAAGGCTAATCTTCTGGGCAAAATGAGCCGCTTGGAGGTGCACCACATTTTCCCCAAGGCGCAGCTATACAAGGCCAAGTCACTTGGCTTTCGTAAGTCCGAGGTCAATGCGCTGGGCAATTTCTGCTTCCTGACCAAGGACACGAACCTGCAGATTAGCGACCGGTTGCCGGAGGACTATTTCCCCGAAATCGAAGCTGCGCATCCCGGTGCTTTGGCCTCGCAATGGATACCCAACGACCCGGTCTTGTGGAAGTTGGAGAACTTCCGCGACTTCCTCGAAACCCGCAAGGAACTGCTGGCTGCCGAGTTGAACTGGCAGATGGAAAAACTGCTGCACGGCGACACCCGATGGCTGGCCGGAGATACTGTGCCGCGTGTTGAGCCTTTAGTCGTCGGTGGGATTAGTAGCGAAGAGGAAGAACAGGAACTAGAAGCTCTGAATGGCTGGGTCGAGAGTGAGGGGTTGTCCAGAGGTATTATCGCCTTCGACCATGCCGATCTGGACTCGGGCGAGCAAATCGCAGTGTTCGATCTGGCTTGGCCGAGTGGATTGCAGAAGGAGCTGAGCCAACCGGTTGCAGTGTTGCTGAACGAGGATGCTTCAACCATTGCGTTGGCCAGTCAGGCTGGTTATCGCTGCTTTACAGCTATCAGCTCTTTTCGCCAATACGTGCGAAAGGAAGTGTTGGGAGTGAATCTGAATGGATGACATAAAAAGACCAGACCGAGTCCACTAGAATCGAGTTGTGTTGCTATTTACTGATAGCAGCCGACCGGATTACCTGCGTTACTTTTAGAATCTGGTGCTTCCTTGAAGACTCGAACTACCAACCCGGACCTAACGCTCTAGAAGGACTACATATGAGGCATCCCGAGTTTGCACAGTACTGCGAGCGATTGCCGGAGCGAGGACGGTTCGAGTCAGTACCGCTATCAACATTAATACTGGATCGTGTATGTGAGAAGGTGCTCGCTCGTGGATCTATTGTCGCGGCGTTAAGGGGGTGGTCGTTACCCTGCACTGCAGAGGATCATGGCATGGCTGTTCTCGATAGCATACAGAGTCCAATCATGGGATACCGCCCCAAAGGGAGTGAGAAGGTTGCTGTGATCGCCGGCTTTTTCACGTATCACCGGCTGCTACAGCAACAAGCAACCAGTAAACCAATAGTAGCGGTGAATGTATTTCTATTGGATAAAGCACCTAAGCCAGATTTGAGAGAATTGCTGTTTTTGAATGAATTGACTCGGTCACTTTTGCGGCAGTGCTTTACTCACTCTAGTGCGACAATCGCAGACTATCTTTATGCGTGGTTTGACTGCAGAGCTGAGTCCAGCCTGTTTGGATCGGATAAGTGGCAGCAACTGTTTCCGCAATTGCGTACTAAGGCCGATCTGTGCGGATGGTTAGAGATCAGTAGCAAAACATTTATCCCGACCAGGCAGGGTGATAAGTGATGACAGGCTGGGAGCTGTTACCAGACCTGGTCCAGCATTTTAGCCGGTACGCTAGTCAGACTGGATTTGAGCTCGAATCGTTTGAAATCGAGGAAGTGTTGATTCCCTGGCTGGAAAAAATACAGGCTCCAGCTACTATGCGCGGGCTCGGTCATATCCTATGGGCGCTGAATAATTATTCACAGGATGCCGCTGCAAAAGTGCAGCTCGAACGTATCTTTGAATTACCATCCTGGTTTTTGCCCGCTCTTGGCTTTCAGATCTCGATATCGGATCCTAAACAAGAAGATTTTTTTTGGGACCAAAGAATGGGTAGCGGTTGGTGTGAAATATCCCCATGTTACGCTTGGCTATTTCGCCTGACCAAATACAGTAGAGACTCCAAAGCAAGAAGCGTACAGCTCCTTTTCATTGAACACTACTATAAGACACTGGTCGAACTGACTGACCCGGCATTTAATACTAAAAGTCAAACCCGTGAGCAGCTAGTTTGCTCAGCTAGTCGATTGCTCTTTGATGCCAGAAACCTAGATTTTCAAGGATTAACCGCATGCCTAACTCAGGATGACCTTTCCAGTATCGAGAGGTTAGCGTTGCGGATAGATCGTTATTGCAAGGATGGTGGCAATAGGCTTGAGAAAAAAAACAACGACTATATGCGTACCTTGGTGCATTTCTTCCTTGGCAACTGGGGGGGCGGTCGAAGGGGTAACCGGATCCATCGCTATAACAAAATGATAGCCAGACGTTTCAATCGTACTCAGAAGTCCGTTGTTCAAGGATGCGATGGCGCTTTGCAAGAACTGCTGCCGAGTCTGCTAGACGTGCTGGATCCTGAGGGTGTTGAGACGGATGATTTTTTTCCGCTGCAGACATTTATAGAAGTCGAAGGTCAGTTTACTGAAGAGCGGGATACAAAGGAGATCCCAGATATTGAGAGGGTGTTTGACCGGGCGCTGAATCGGAAGAAAAATATCGATGTCACCAATAAAGTGCGTCGAGGGCAGAATGTCTGTCTGCAAAATACAGAGCTGCTTAAAGCTGGTGACCTGGCACGTTTCATCCGATTTCTACAGAGTAGCCAGCATGCCACCACGTTAGCATTTTGGGCCATGTTGCTGTTGGGTAAACCCCTTGGGGAGTTGGCTCAACTGTATGTATTTGATGATTTGCATGATGTGACATCTGGTCTCTACCTGGATCCAGAAGGAAATGGTTGGTGGAGCTTCCCTGTTTCCTATTCCGCAAAACGCGGGCTAGATGATCAAAGGCGTGGTCTGATAGTCACAGCTGATCATGTGTTCACTGCCTGTCCACGATTCTTCATCTCGTTGCTGTCTGGGCACTACAATGGGGGGCTTGCCCCCTTATTGCCGGATACGTTTACAGCCGAACTGCTGGCAAAGCGTTTAAAGAAATATTCTGATCATCTGCAACGTGGAAGCAGGATCAGCCTCGATAAAATTTCTTCCTTCTTAGACCGCTTTTGTTTCGCTATGGGCACGGTCGACCCGGTTGTGCTCGACTTCAGCTATCAGCTTGCGCTGAGTCGCACTCGTGTATCCAGGAGTTATGCCTGTCTCGAGGATGAGCAGCGAGTTGGAACGCTGCACAGGTTATGGCTGGAGATCTCTCAATACATACGGGCAGCAGATCCGACAATTGATTGTCCAACTCTCTTTGAGGTGCGGTATTGGCATGAGCCAATGGTGGTTGGATCAACATTTACTCCCTCCCAGGACACATGTAGAGCATTGGTTCGGCATCTTCTTGGATGGGTGGATCAGTCTCAGCCGTTCTTGACGTTTCCGCTTGAGGACATCATCCGTTATCACAATGCATATGCGGCCTATACAACATATTTGTTGATGTTTTCGACTGGCTATCGGGCTGTATATAACCCGCTGCCATCCTTGTCGTTGCATTTACAGGCGTATCGTTTGTTAGGGATCAGTGACAAGGACGACAGCGACTTTACTCATGCCCGTTTGGTCTGCATGCCGGAATTGTTGGAAAAACAACTGGGCTTCTATGCTGCCCACCTAGCCGCACTTGCCGAGCTACTGCGTTGCATCGAGCCGGCCTTAGCTAACACTATTGACCAGCTACTCAAGGCGGATGAGGTGTTATTGGCGTTAGGGCTTTCTGACTCCTCTGTGTGGTATCAGTCTGTTCGCAACTCTCGGCGTGAACTGGGGCCCTTATTTCATTTCAAGCAGGTCAATCGACAATGGCATGCGGTGAATCTATTTCCCAAAGCGCTGACGAGCTTTCTTCCTGAGGAACTGAGGCTGCCTTCTAATGCGGGTCGCCATTGGATGAAGAGCCAGTTGATCAAGAGGCAGGTGGAGCCAGAGTTGATCGATTGGCAGATGGGGCATTGGATGACCGGGCAGACCCCTTTGGGATACTACTCGGCATTAAGTCATGTAGAGGCCAGCCGTTATCTGGCTCCTATTTTGGATGAGATGTTATCGGAGGTCGGATGGCAAGCCATACCATCGTCGATTTCCTGACGGATCTGTATGAGAGTGAACAGCGTGATGAGTTATGCTTTCTTATTGAGCAACAACTGGATAAGTCGCCACTTGCAGAACGGGTAACAGAAGAATTTAGCTATGTCCTAAAGAGCTTGTTCAAGACGATCCAGTTTAATCAATCAATAAGCCATTTTGAGCCGGCGTTTCTCAAGCGAGTGGTCGCCAAATTCAGAACGGAACCAGAGATTCAAGCACTGGAGCTGCAGATCCTCGATGCTATTTTGGTGCATGGGCAAAAGATGTGTGGTTTCACATCGGCAAAGGTCCCTGCGATCATCCGGCTCCGTCGTGATAAGCCTATCTTACGACCAGACACCCTGCTTCTGGGAAATGCTGCCGCCAAATTATGTGACATCTTGCAGAGAGAAGTGAATCGGCCTAGCTCGCTTCCCTCCAATGACCATCTCCGTGGCAGATTGCTGCTTTATCTCTTTTTCCTTGCCAGAGTCGAGACCTTGGAGCAGGCAATACACGTTCTGGCTGCTGCTCCCCCATTGTTCTACGCCGAAGGGCTGGTTTATCTTGAGTTTGAGTACAAGGGGCAGCTGTGTCGCTATGTTCTTCCTGATCCTGCGGCTCTTCTCTGGATGCAATGGCTACGCGCTCAGCCTAGGGGGGCGGTATCGGGTGCCAGGCCCGCAATCTACTACGTCAACCTTTATCTATCGAGACAGTCTGATTGGCGCCATGACACCATCGGTGTATCTAAACTGCGTTTACTTCGTAAGATCGACTATACCCTTCGCTATAGCCCTATTGCCTACGGGATCTACACGGGATATCTGCCAAGCCAACTGCTCAACCCGGAAACCTTTGTTCGGCTAGTTACGGACAGGTGTGTGCCCAGTGGTGGCGTTATAGCGTCAGTCAACCAAGATCTTCTGACAGTCCGAGAGAAACGAGCCTGGAAATGCCGACTGCACCAAGAGCGCTACAGTACAGTGACAGCTCAATTGAGCGAGCTGAAGCGGATAATGAGTCTGCTTCGTCCGCCTCCAGGCAAGTCTTCTAATGCTCCGTTGGCAATTAGTCGCAGTACGCTGGTAAATGGCTTTACCGATTGGTTGGAGCAACACGCTACGAGTGATGCTCCTTACCTTTGGTTTTTAGTTGCGTGGGCTCGTTCTCTATTTAAGCATGGTGGGCGGGTAAAGCGGTCACTCAAACCTGGGACCATTGTCGATTATGTATCCACCATCGGTGCGGCATTTCTGGGGAATTTTAACGGCTATCGATTAAGTGAACTCGATGGGGTTGACTGGGTGGAGCTACTCAATCGAACCAGTGACGCGGTGAAGTCGCCATCCAGAAAAGGGTTTGTGCTCTATTTCGCCACCTTTTTACGAGACGCCGAGTTGGTTCCTGAGCTTCCTGTCGCCGAGTTGGATATTGCGGTCAGTCACAGTGAGGTAGATGCCAACCTCATGTCTGTATCGCATGCTGAGGCCATCCTGGGATGGTTGAGTACGCAGCAGGATGTTATCGCTCGAGATGCTCATCTTCTATTTTGCTTATGCTTTTTTAGCGGCTTGCGACGTAGTGAGGCGGCGTTCCTGCAACTGGCGGATCTGGATTTTCTGCCGTTAGAGCCATCTCCCAATACCTATGACTACATTGATCTTCACATTCGTCGTAATCAAAAACGGGGGCTAAAGTCTACGGCTGCAAACCGTGTGCTTCCTTTAGATGCGCTGTGGCCAACGTCCCATCTGTCTAAACTTCGGGCTCGGGTCCAGTATCAGCGGGCGAGGGGGGATTCGCCTAGTGCGCCAGTGTTTGAGTCATTCGACAGAACAGAGCGGGCCTATCGGCTCATTACAGATTTGATGCACCAGTACACAGGTGATCGAACACTCAGGGTGCATCATTTACGGCACAGCTTTGCAAACTGGACATGGTTTCGACTGAATAGCGATCTTTTAGAAGTCGGAAGACGTCAACTTGGGATGTTTCAGGGTGAATTTTTTTCCGACGCTGCGATCGAGCGCCTCTATCAGCGGTTAGGGTTTCGGGGGTATAGCCGAAAGGGACAGTATGTGCTTTGCCATCTACTGGGGCACGAGGAGCCGACGACAACGATAGGTAGCTATCTTCATCTGAAGGATATTGCTGGCTATCTTGCTTTGGGGGCTCGAGAGCTGCCCCTTAAAAAATTACTGAACCATACATTGGGCCGCAGTAGTCTTGCCATTCGAAGGGATGTGGGTGAAAACCTCGCAGAACGACTCACATACGAAAACCGAGAAATAGAGCGGCTAGTTGCACCAGTGAGTCCGCCCGTACTCGCAGATTCCTGTCTGGCTTCAGTGAAAAAACTGCAACACTGCCTTGAGGTTTCCAGCCATTGCAGGCAACTGCAGGTTTTGGACTGGGCTGCCATCTTGATGGCTTGTCAGGTGAGCACAGCAGAACAGGTCGCCTATCAAGAGGGAGTCTCGCCTGCGATGGTAAGGGCGTTGCTTGATCATGCAGCCATAGTACAGAAGCATTGCCCACGACAGGGCAAACGTCTCCCCCTTATCCCTGCGTTATCGCCTTGGATCCATCGATTGATAGAGCGTGAAAAACGACAGGGTGAAGAGATGCAAGCTCCAAAAGCGATTGAAGAGCAACAGCTAAGAAAGGTGAAGCGGGATTCCTACTCCTTGCAGATTCTGAACTTTCTATTTAGACAGCTGCAGACAGGCTTGGATGACGGGACGTTGACTTGGCAGACGATCCAGGATGGCTGTCAGATATTGAGGTATCTGGTCCCAGGGAGGGGTTATTTGATCCGTAGTCCAAGTAGTCGACGAGTCATACAGTTTTTGACCCTTTGTGGTGCTCTGGGCTTTAAGGCGCGTCATATTCAGTTGACGCTGCAATTACCGGGTGCGGAGGTCACACAAAAGACGCATATATTGGGGCAATGGAATGGATTGTTACAATCCGCAGGTCTAGCTGGTGTGCCGATAGACGAGGGAAAGCAGCAAGACTGGCCATACTTGCCCAAGCACGATGGTTTAGGGGTCATGGAGGTGCGCCTACTCAATAGTAAGCTGGGGAGCCATGGACGCAGACAACGGGCATTTTTGTCGATGATGCAGCTCATGCTCATTCTGTCTGCAACCTTGAAGCCTCTGTAATCACTGGCCTGCAAGAATCAGTACTGCCCCGGGGAGCTGGCGGATCATGTCGGGAGTCTCCTGAGCATGCGGTTCCCATGCTTGATGAAACGAAAATGTGCCGGTTTATCCTCAAACAGCATGTGCGAACGGGCCGATTGGCATGAGTTGTGGTCAGCATTCCTCAATATGCCCTCAATGGCATATTGTTCGCTCCGATGCTTGGAATATGGAGCCAACATGCTTGATAGCATACGGTGACAATCCCAATCCTCACGCGCCAATTCCTCCATGGGGGAGGCAAGCAACGCAAAACTCAAACATTCATGAGCACCCGTTTGGTAGCTATGGATCCCTGCTTCTGTTTGGCTATAGATCTTGCCCAGGTCATGGAATAATCCAGCAATAAGTGCCAACTGACACTCCTTGGCCGAATGATGCAAGCGCAGTGCATTACTATATGCCAATTCAGCCACCTCGAGACTGTGGACCAACAGGCCGTGAGGGAAGGCATGATGGTCTTGGTAGCTGGCCGGCATGGTAATGAAGGCGTTGAATTGCTCGGGCTGTGTCGACCAGTAGGACACAAACCGCTGCAGGCAAGGATCTGTGATAAATCCCAGTAACCCAACGAATCGAGTCAGTAGCGGCAAGCTGCCCCTGTTGAGCCGGCTGATAGCATTGGAATACAGTTCGTAGCTGATCCTGGCTGGAACAGCTACCAGCGCATCAATGATGATGTGTCCTTGTCGGGTGGTCTCATAGTTGATTTCGACAAGCCCACTTTCATAAGGATATCTAGATGCAGTATCGGCCGTCAAAAGGGCCTGTATGGGGTCGTTGCCGTAAAGTAGTTCGCAGACAGTAATGGGCAAGTGGCCGCTGCGCTCGATCCTGGTTAACCAGCAGAGTTGTTTCATCATCATTCTCCAATGCTCAGGTTGATGCAATCAGCGAATTGAAGGCACTGCCGTCCTGGCGTGTCGCATTAGGTATAAAACGGCTGTAGACCTCAAACAGCATCTTGGTGGTGCTGTGTCCGAGTTGTTGGGCTATCCACTCGGGGCTTTCCCCGGCGGCCAGCCAGAGCGTTGCCGTAGTGTGGCGGGTTTGGTAGGGCCGCCGACGGCTCAATCCCAGTATGAGGAGGGTGGGGTACCAGATCCGTTTGGTGACATTGCGATGATCCAGCGGGTTGCCGGCGTCATTGCAAAAGACATAGTCACAGTGGCGTGTTGCCTCATGCTGTTTGCGTAATGCCTGATAGACAGGCTCCGACATCTGAATAGCTCGATATGAAGACTGAGTTTTCGGCGTTTCAACTTTTCCGTTGACCAATGCCTGCTCGATCAGGATCTGCCGTTTGCCGAAGTCTACATAGCGCCAGAGCAGACCATCTATCTCGGCAGTACGCATACCGGTGAAAAAACGAACCGTATAGTAAGGTTCGTAATCTGCTCGTACCCCAGCAAGAAAAGTACGCACCTCGGCCAGGGAAAATGGCTCGATTGATCCTCTGCTGATCTTCAGTGGGCGGATGTTCTGGAATGGATTCTCGAAGTCACAACGCATCGCCGCCTCACTAAACACGCAGCGCAAGGGCGTCATGATGTGATTAATACGGTCATTGGTTATGCTGCGTTTGCTGGCTGTGTAACCTTTGCCGAGCCGCCCGCGAAAATTCAGTATGTCAGCCCTTGTAATAGTATCGATGGGCTGAGAGCCGAATGCTGGCAGCAGGTAGCGCTCAAAAATCGAGTTGATGTTGAGACAATGACTTGTTTTCCAGAAGGCCTCATTTTCTGATAGCCACTGCCGACTGAAAGAGGCAAAGCTTGGCATATTGCTGATGAGCCTTGGTGCGTCAGGTGCATGGGTGATCACGTCTTGTGTTGCTTGGTCTAGTTGCTCGAATTCTGCACATCGCTTGCTACTGGGAAAGTAGTCACGATAGACGAAGCGTCCTAGACGGATGGCGCTTTCTATCTCCTCCATGACTTTTTCTAGTCGGCTGCGGTTAAGCTTGGTGTCCTTCAGCATGGTTTGCTCACGACAGCGCACCTGCTGATAGTGGAAATCGAAAAAGAGTTTGCCGTCACGGCTTCGGATGCTACCCACGGCATATACCTCCGTTGGCCATCGGGATCACCGACAGCTGACGGTTACTCGGCTTGTACATCTCCTGCTCGATCGCTTCCCAGATGTAGAAGACTTTCCGTCCCCCAAACGGCCGGATGTAGTGGGTCCCCTCCAAGAACACCGTGTTTTTGAGTCCATGATTGATGTAAGCTGCGCTAAACTTGATCCGTTCGGCAAGTTCGTCAGCAGTAAGTAAGGTTTTGTTCATAGAGCACCTCATCGTTCCCATGTGGATGTAATGTTCTTTGAGGGAACTTTAGGGTGGTTTTACTGTTCTGTCAAAGAACATTTGCTGTTATTTTTGAAATATATTTCTTTAGGGGTTTTATGATCCGATTTCGGCTAAAGGAACTGATCGCGGAGAAGGAGTTTCGGGAGCAACGCAAGATCACGCTCATCGAGGTCGCAGAGAAAACCGGCGTCAACAGAACATCACTGTCAAAAATGCAGAATCCGGCCAACCGTCACTCCACCACCACTGCCGCAGTCGATGCCTTGTGTAACTACTTTGGCTGTTCGGTGGGGGAGTTGATGGTTCATGTACCGGAGCCGCAAGATCCTGCTTAATGTGACCTAAGGGCAATATGGCTAAGAATGAGCAGCAAAAGGAAATGTATCCATGGCGTGACGTGGATAAGGCGCGCAATCATCCTAGGCGAAGGATCAAGATGAGCTTGGACAGTGCCCAGTTGATGGGCGGAAAAGGTCTCTGTTGCCCCTGTTGTGGTTGTTCTTGCGAAAAATTGACCTGGTTCGAATTTTCAAGTCCTCCGTGGACTTGGGAAAACCACTGTGGTGTTAAGGGTATCATGTCAGTCTGTGATCACTGCCATGTCCAGGTCGAATTCATTACACAGTTGGTAAGTTGAACTAGCCAACGACGTGAGTGCCTCAGCCCAATCGTCATCTTGTGCTTATGCCGTTAACTTGAACTCACTCCTTGCATTGATCAGGGACTAGCGATGGGCCTGCACTAGGCGTAGCGCGGGATTTCATCTCGGATGGCGGATTACATTACGGCGTTTTGATGTCAGCTAGCCTTCTCTTCATTCATGATTGCCTTGCTGGTGATCGCTAAGTAAAAACCACCGTTTTACTGCTTCGTTATCTTCGTCATGCTCTTCCATGTTGTTGGATGGCAGCAATGCATTTAACTGGTCGGTTGCATCGGATAAATGGCGCAGTGCTGCGATAGTTTGCTGAGATCGAGGACTTCGATCTTGTTGAGATCTTGTTCCTTGTGGGTGTTTTTCATGTTCTATACCCTCTCGATATCAAGTTGTTACCGGCGTGCGTGGGAATAGCTAAGCAGAGAAAATCCGTAACTCGGTACGGTGTTATGAATTTTTCTCCCCACATTGTGCTTGCAGCGACCATAGGAGTGGCATTGATTTTGTCGGTTGGCAGGTAGCGAGCAATGATGCCTGTCTGACACGGCACTAACTCAGACCATCCTTTGATGTTCAGATAGCGCAAGGCCCCGAAAACGGGGCCTTGCTGGGGTCTCACCCAATACAGCTACCAGAGCCGCTGCAGGGTCCTTCCACCAACCATAGCGCTCTGGCGCAGTTGGCTTCTCGCCCACTGATACTCTACAGGGTCTCGTATCTGATGGCGATAGGTGATCCATGCAACGCCTGCTTAATAGGGTAAGGCAAGCCAAGCCATATCATGGAGCCCGGGCGGCATGCCAAACTGCAGACAGGTAAAAAGAAACAGTAAACCGACAAGGAGGCGATGATGCGATCTGATATCGAGATGAGAATGGATATTTCAATTCGCCAATCTGTTGTTCGTAGCGGTCTCTTTGTCGAGGCACGGGAAACGCCGTGTGAAACGGATGAGCTACGCAAGGCTGAGGAAACAGGAAAAATCTTTTCTATTCTGCCATATGAAGTTGTTCTTTATCCTAAATTTGCCTCATGTACAGAACCTTAAGCGGCAAGCGAATTAATAATACCGTCTAACGTGTTGTTTTGCTTGGATTTTCTCTGCC
>NZ_JAPCIQ010000089.1:0-16670 GCF_027707405.1 Aeromonas sp. QDB68
GGCATATGGATTTAGGGACTCAGAATACTTTTTTCTGAAAATCAAGGCGGCCTTCCCCGGAAAGCCGCGATGAACCACAAAAGAGCGCCCATGGCGCTCTTGTTGATTGGAATGAAGGCCCGTCAGGACCCCTCTTCCTGCTCCGCCTGCAACCTGGCCCGGCGGGCCATGGCCTCCTCCTGGGCACTCTCTATCTCGTGCAGCACGCCATCCAGATCGATGGCCTCCCGGCTCTCTTCGAACAGGCCGGTGAGCTCGGTCTCGGGGCCCAGCTTGCCATCCTCGAACAAGGACCACATCTCCCGGGCATACCGGGTCTTGAGCAGCTCGGGGGCATACATGCCGTAGTAGTTGCGCATGTTGTCGACATCCCGCTCCAGCATGGCCCTGGCCTGGTTGTTGGCGGCGGCATCCACCACCTGGGGCAGGTCGATGATGACGGGCCCCTCTTCGTCCACCAGCACGTTGAACTCCGAGAGATCCCCGTGAATGAGCCCGGCGCAGAGCATGCGCACCACGTAGCGGATCACCTTGCCATGATCCACCAGAGCCTGCTCACGGGTCAGGGCCACGTCGTTGAGACGGGGAGCGACGTTGCCGTCGGCGTCGGTGATGAGCTCCATCAGCAGCACGCCATCGAGGCAGACATAGGGCCTGGGCACCCGCACCCCGGCCGCCGCCAGCTTGAACAGGGCATCCACCTCGGTGTTCTGCCACACCTCTTCGTGCTGCTTGCGACCGTACTTGGAGCCCTTCTCCATGGCGCGGGCATCGCGGCTGCTGCGTACCCGCCGCCCTTCCTGATAGACCACGGCCTGCTTGAAGCTGCGCTTTGACGCCTCTTTGTAGACCTTGGCGCAGCGGATCTCGTCGCCGCAGCGCACCACATAGACGTCGGCCTCTTTGCCGCTCATCAGCCGGCTGATGACATCGTCCACCAGGCCGTCATCAACCAGAGGTTGGATTCGATTTGGAATTTTCATGACCGCCCTTTTACCCTATTTGCACCTTGTTTGCACCTGTTTGCTGGTGGCCTGCCACCCCTGTCAGAAACGGCCCGCAAGGGGGCCGTGTCGATCAAGGTTCCGGTGGCAGCCCCTGGCGGATGCGGCGGATCCCCGCCTCGTAGAGACCGTCCTCGCCCTGATCGTGCTCCTGGGTTTCGAAGATCTTGAGAAACCACATGTACTGCTCGGGGAAGCGGCCAAGCTGCTGCTCCACCATGCGGTTCATCTGGTTGACGTCCGCCACCAGATCCGCGGTGGGATAAGGGTCGAACGGCGCCTCGATCTCCAGCCGGTAGCCCCCCTGATCCTCGTCGTAGCAGGCCAGAATGGGCACGGCGCGGGCACCGGTCAGCTTCACCAGCTTGGGCAGGGCCGGCAGGGTCGCCTTGGGGTGGTTGAAGAAGGGCACGAAGAGGCTCGCCTCCCGGCCGTGATCCTGATCCGGCAGATAGAAGAAGCTGTCGCCGCTGCGCAGGGCCTTGATGGCGGGCTTGATGCCGACGCTGCGCTCGTAGATACGCCCGCCCTTGCTGCGCTCGCGGTTGATATACCAGTCGAACACCGCATCCTTGGGGCTTTTCATCATGGTGCACATCTTGATCCCCTGGAGGGGGAAGTAGCGGCCAATCATGTCCACCGCCCAGGTGTGGGGCACCACGAAGATCATGGGGCGACCGGCTGCCCGCTCCGCTTCCACATGCTCCCAGCCGCTCACCTTGACGCGCCCCTTGAGGAAGTCGGGGCTGCGCCAGGTCAGCTCGCCAAAGCCCAGGAAGGTCTTGAGCCCCACCCGGATGGATTTCAGCAGCAGGGCCTGACGGCCCGCCTCGTCGAGATGGGGGAAGCAGATCTTGAGGTTGGTGTCGGCGATGTAGGCCTGCTTCGTGGAGACGCGCAGCAGCAGGGGGGCCAGGTAGTCGGCCAGCTTGTCCCGTGCCCTTGCCGGCACCCAGGCCAGCAGGGAGAGCAGGGCGACGGCCAGCCAGCTGCCCCATAGACGGGGGTGCAGCAGGCGCGGATGAAAAGAGGTATCAAACACCGGATCTTGTGCGGACATGGTCGCCATCGAATCATCAAAACAGACCGTCATTTTAGTGATCCTGACAACTTTTTCTACCCTGCCCTGCACAGCGCCACCGCGCCAAGTCACTGATCAGACAAGTTAGAAATAAAAAGTGGCCCGCTTGGGGCCACATTTTTGCACCGGGTGAGCGCAAGGCTCAGGGATGAGGAGCAAGGCCCCGGCGGATGCGCCGGATCCCCTCTTCGTAGAGGCCATCCGGCCCCACCTGATCCTCACGGGTGTCGAAGATCTTGAGGAACCACATGTACTGGCCCGGGTGGCGGCAGAGCTGGCGCTCCACGCTGTCGTTCATGCGGCAGGTATCCGCCATCAGATCCGCGCTCGGGTAGTCGGCGTAGGGAGCCTCGACCTCCAGCCGGTAGCCGTGCGCCTGCTCGTCATAGCAGGCCAGCACCGGCAGGGCCCGGGCACCGGTCAGCTTCACCAGCCGTGGCAGGGCCGGCAACGTCGCCTTGGGGTGGTTGAAGAAGGGGGCAAACAGACTCGCCTCCCGGCCGTGATCCTGATCCGGCAGATAGAAGAAGCTCAGACCGGATTTCACCGCCTTGATCACCGGCTTGATGCCGGCGCTGCGCTCATAGACGCGGCAGCCGTGCCGGGCCCGCGCGCCGTTGATGTGCCAGTCGAACACCGGGTTGCGGGCGCTCTTCATCATGGTGCACATGGGCAGGCCCCGCTGGGCGAAGTAGTAGCCCGCCGCATCGATGGGCCAGCTGTGGGGCACCACCAGGATCACCGGTCGGCCAGCGGCCTGCTCCGCCTCGATATGTTCCCAGCCGCTGACCTGGATCCGCCCCATCACGTGGGCGGGGCTGCGCCAGGTGAACTCGCCAAAGCCCAGCAGGCTCTTGAGGCCGACCCGGATGGAGGTCATCAGGATGGCCTCCCGCTCGGCCTCGCTCTTCTCCTTGAAGCAGATGGCGAGGTTGGTCCTGGCGATGTAGATCTGCTTCTTCGAGATGGCGCATACCAGGGGCGTCAGAGCATCGGCCAGGCGATCCCGCCAGCGCGGGGGCACGAAGGCGAGCACACCGATGGCGCCGAGGGCGAGCCAGCTCAACCAGTAACGGGGGTGCAGCAGACGAGGCTGGAATCGGGCGTCAAACACGGGATCAGATGAGGACATGGGGCACGACAAAACAATGGGAAGATAAAGTGGCGCGTATCGTGACAGGTATTACCAGTTAACGCCAACTGAATGTCGCCTGTATGGGCAACTATTTAAGACTTCACGGATTGACAAAATTAATCTGCTTCATTTGATTCCCCTCTGCGTCACTGCATCACGAACGGCAGACCCCGCACGGGCGGGGTCGATGACGAGGGGGGATGAAAACCTTGTGCTTAGCGGCGTGCAGGCTGCCCCGGCAGGTCATCCTGCACGACCGGCAGGAAGAACATCAGGTAACGCAGGGCCACGTAACCCACCACCAGGGTGGCCACCCCCAGCTCCAGATAGGCCAGCTGATGGAGCTGCTCGGCATAACGGGCCGCCTGTGGCCACTGCGACAGCAGGTGACTCACCTTGAACAGGGCGGTGGCCCCGATCACCAGGGGGAAGGTGAAAGCGGCGTAACCCGGCGAGAACGGCAGGCGCAGCAGCTTGATGAAGGCCAGGTAGATGATGCCGGTCATCAGCACGGCGATCCCGAGCAGCACCGCCACCAGCAGCAGGGAGGGGTCCTGGCTCACGGTGAGGTAGCCGGCCAGCGACAGGCTCGCCGGGGCGGCCAGGATGGCGATGGTTGGCTTGGCGGCATCCGGCACCTCGTGGCTGAAGATGAGGCGATAGAGCATCAGCGGCAGCATCAGGCCGTAACAGGCCATGCCGAACCAGAGCAGGCCGGTGGCCAGGGATGCGAAGGGACCGCCCGGGTAGGCCACGTCAGCCACGATGATCCCCACCGGCGGCACGAACCAGCTCGGCACCATGTGATGGATTTCAAACGCTCTGGCCCTGTGCCAGACGAAGGTGGTGAGGAAGACGAGGTGGATGATGACCGCAAACAGCCAGAGCCCCTGCCCCAGGGTCGGGCGAGCAGGCCGACCGCCTTGGAGACCACCATGGTCCCCATGGCGTAGGTGGGCACCACGCTGCCCACCACGGGATGGGCGAGATCCTGCCACAGCAGGCGCGGGTGGATCAGGAACTTGAAGGTCAGGACGAGGAGCAGCACGGCGGCGATGGCGGCCCCCAGCAGTTGCAGACGGCCATCGAACTGACCGGCATTTTCCCAGCACCAGCCGAGGCTGGCGATCCCGAGTGCCAGACCGGCCATGGGGGTCGGGGCGGCGGCCAGGGAGCGGCGGGTTCTTGCGATCATGGCGGATACCCTCTTGATGATGACGATGGGCATAGGATAAAGGGGGTCTATCGTTTACGATATCTAAATGAATTGAACTTAGCGTTTAGGAAAATCAAACGATATGAAGCTCACCCTGCAACAACTCAAGGTGTTTGCCACCATCGCCCGCCACGGCAACCTGGGGGGCGCCGCCAATGAACTCTGCCTGAGCAAGGGGGCCGTCTCCCAGTCGCTGCAGGAGCTGGAGCGCCAGCTCGCCACGCCCCTGTTCGATCGGGTGCACCCGAGGCTTCAGCTCAACAGCGAGGGGCGCCTGCTGCAACCGGCCGCCGAGGAGCTGCTGACCCGGATGCAGGAGATAGAGCAGCTCTTCAGCCCCGATGCCGAGCCGAGCGGCCAGCTGCACCTCGGGGCCAGCCAGACCATCGGCAACTACCTGCTGCCCGCCCTGCTGGCGGAGGGGGCCCAGGAGCTGGGGGTCGCCCCCAGGGTCACCATCGCCAACACCCACCTCCTGTGCCATGCCCTCGCCCACTTCGAACTGGATCTCGCCCTCATCGAGGGGGAGAACCACCACCCGGACCTGGTGAGCGAACCCTGGCTGGAGGACGAGATGCTCATCATCGCCGCCCCCGGTCACCCCCTGGCGGATCAGCTCGAGCTGCCCCTGCGCCGGCTTGCCGGGGAAACCTGGGTGCTGCGCGAGGCGCAATCCGGCAGCCGCGAGCAGTTCGAGCAGCAGCTCCAGCCCCACCTGCCCCGCTGGCAGGCGGGGATAGAGCTCAATACCCTGGAGGCGGTGATGCTGGCGGTGGAGAAGGGGCTCGGCATCTCCTTCATCTCCCGCCTCGCGGTGGCGGATCGGCTGGCACAGGGGCGCCTGGTTGCCCTCACCCCGAGTCGCCGCTTCCCCCGCCAGCTCTCCCTCGTCTGGCACAAGCAGAAGTTCCACTCCGCCGCCCTGCGCCGCTTCCTGGCCTTCTGCCGCGCCCAGACCCTGGCTTGAGAAGCCCTTCGGATACGACAAGGGCGCCATTGGCGCCCTTGTCGTTCAGCCGATGCTCCCCTCGGCCCTCAGCCCTTCCCCGGCCTCAGCCGGCGAGTCCCCCTTCAATCCAGCCGAGCACCTGCCGGGTCACGGCCTGGGGCACCCAGGGGGAGTCCAGCAGCCGGTGGCGCAGGCAATCGGCGAAGTGATCCGCCTCGTGCTGCATGCCGCCCCCCTCCACCGGCAGATAGATGTCCGCCGGCCAGATGACGGGAGCAGGCCCCCCTTGCCAGCGAATGTGCTGGGGATTCCACCACTTGCCCTCGATGACCAGGCGCCACCCCTCCCCGGACAAGGACGCTTCCCGCTCGAGATCCTCGATGATGGAGGCCCCGAGTTCGGCCCGAAACGGCTCATCGAACGTGAAGCTGGCGGCGAGATCCACCTCCCCCGGAGCCCGCGTCAGCGTCACCTCGGGGGCGGGGCAGCCCAGCCCCAGCCGATGGCAGAGGGCGGCATGGAGCCAGAGGGGATAGACCCCCACGTCCCAGGCAGCGCCGCCATCCAGCGCCGGATCGAACAGCTTGCCCACCCTGGGCTGGGTCGAACCGAACGCCGCCCGCAGCTCGCGCGGCGGCGGCAGCAGGGGCAGGCGCTGCAACAGGGCGCGCATGGCGGGAAAGCACATCACCTTCATGGCCTCGAGCAGCAGCAGGCCGCGTGCGTGGGCGAGCGCCACCAGTGCGTCCCAATCCGCCACCCGGGTCACCGCCGGTTTTTCCACCAGTACGTGCTTGCCCGCCAGCAGCATCTGCCTCACCAGGCCCGCGTGCTCCGGGTGGATGACCGCCACATAGACGGCCTCCACCTCGGGGCTGGCGGCCAGGGCCTCATAGCTGCCATAGGCGTGGGGCAGCCCCAGATCCCGGGCGAACTCGTCCGCCCGTCCCTGGTCCCGAGCGGCGATGGCCACCACCTCGGCTCCCCTGGCGTGCCCGTTCACATCGCGGCAAAAACGCCGGGCGATGGCCCCCGCCCCGGCAATGCCAAAGCGCAGGGGTGCCCTTGTCTCGTCGTGCATCGTCTCTCCTTGCTACCCAATGGTGGACCCCGGCATCACGCCGGGCGCGGGCTCCCGGCCAGGCTGCGCAGCCAGCTTATCTCCTCGCCCCAGATGGACTCGTCGATGGTCTCGAGGATAAGCGGGATGCCGTCGAAACGGTCGTCGTTCATGATGTGGTGGAACACCGCCTCGCCGAGGTTGCCCTCCCGCAGGCTGTGGTGACGGTCGACCCGACTACCGAAGGTACACTTGGCGCCGTTGATATGCATCCCCTTGAGGTACTGGAACCCCACGATGCGGTCGAAGTCGGCAAACACCGCCTCGCACCCCTCGGGGGTACGCAGATCGTAACCGGCGGCGAAGGCGTGGCAGGTGTCAAAGCAGACGCCGACCCGACTCTTGTCCTCTACTCCGTCGATGAGGGTGGCCAGATGCTCGAACGACCAGCCGAGGTTGGTGCCCTGGCCTGCGGTATTCTCGATCACCGCCGTCACCCCTTCGCTGCGCTCCAGCGCCCAGTTGATGGACTCGCTCACGAGCTTGAGGCTCACCGCCTCGGGGATCTGCTTGAGATGGCTGCCCGGGTGGAAGTTCAGGTAGCACAGCCCCAGTTGCTCGCAGCGCTTCATCTCGTCCAGGAACGCATCCCGGGACTTGGCGAGGGCATCGGGGTCGGGATGACCCAGGTTGATGAGGTAGCTGTCGTGGGGCAGGATCTGCTCGGGGCGAAAGCCCTCCTTCTCGCAGGCGGCCTTGAAGGCGCGAATGCTGGCCTCGGAGAGGAGCGCCGCCTGCCACTGGCGCTGGTTCTTGGTAAACAGGGCGAAGGCGTTGGCCCCGATGGCTTTGGCCCGGGCGATGGTGTTTTCCACCCCGCCCGCCGCACTGACGTGGGCTCCGATAAATTTCATCTCATCTCCTGTGCACTGTGACCGGGTGCCTGCCGCGCTGGCCACCGCACCCGTTGCCGGGGCGCCATTATGCCCAAGCCAACCCCTTGCGCCAAACCGGGATTGTCGATGGGGGCAATGGAAAAGGCGCCCGAAGGCGCCTTGATGAGAGACAGAACATCCCTGTCCGTCAATAGGCCAGACCGGCCCCGTAGGGATAGAGCGGGCTTTGTGAGTCCTTGGCCACGTCCGGGGACTGGGCCAGCACCGCCTGCCAGCTCGAGGGCAGCTCGAAGGGGAGCTTGCCGCGTGCCTTCTGGGTGCCGCTCATGACATCGAACAGGGCCTGATCCAGGGCGCCGAAGTTGACGAGCAGCACCCGGGCCGACGGGGCGACCTCGGTCAGGATGGCGGGCCTGTCCAGATAGACGGAGAGCACCAGGGGCACCCCGGCCTGCTCGATGGCCTGGATGGCGGCATAGTCATCCGCGCCGCGGTAGACCCCTTCATGGGCCGTCTCCTGCACCACCTGATCATTGCTGGCAAAACCGAGCTGACCGAAGTGGATGCTGCCAAACGGGAAGCGGGGATCCTGCTCGCCCGGGGCGTTGACCCGCACGATGGCAAGCTCCGCGTCGGTCAGGTTCGTCACCACCGTATAGCCGTTGGCCCTGGCCACCTCGGCGTTGACATTGTGCAGATAGACCCGCTTGCCGTCCGCCTTCAGCGGCAGCAGGGCCCCCTCGTTCTTCAGCAACACGTGAGACGCGGCCTGGGCGGCCTGGGCTTCCTGCTGGAACTCGGTCTTGCCCACCAGGGCCACCGCGGCCTCGGCATCCACATAGGGATTCTCGAAGAGCCCGAGGGCAAACTTCTGGGCCAGGATCCGCTCGGCCGAAGTGGTGATGGCCGCCTCGGTCACCAGACCGCTCTGCACCGCCGCCAGCAGGGGCGCCGGATCTTCCACGCCACCGAACTGATCCACCCCGGCGTCGATGGCCTTGGCATAACGCTCGGCCTTGGTGCAATGCTGTTCAGATAAGCACATTTTTGACTAATTATTCATAAATGCGACTTGAGTTGGGGGAGCAAGGCTGTTTCCAGTCGATGTTCCTTCAGCCTTTATCCAGCGTGGCTTGCAATAGAAAGAGGGAGGCATCATGCCTCCCTCATTTTTTAGCCCTGATACTACGTGGACTGGAACTCAAATTCTCTTAAGTGAACAGCATTGCGGCCTTGGTGAGCTTCTCCACGCCCCAGGACATGCCAAAGGGCACGGTCCAGGGGCTCACCCCGGCATTGACTTCATCCTGGGTCAACCCCTGCTCGCAGCGGCTGTCACAGTCATTGACGATGCCCCAGTCGCTCAGCACCACGCCGTCAAACTTGAAGTGGCCCCGCAACAGATCCGTGATGATCTGGCGGTTGAAGCCAAACCCCACCTCCTCGACGGGCTGCCCATCCTGGGTCAGGCCCAGGGGCATGGCGTAGTAGGGCATCACGGCGGCCACCCTGGCCTCGAAGGCGCCCTCGAAGGGCACCAGGTGGTAGGCAAACTGGCCGCCGGGGTAGATCTGCTCCTTGCCCCAGGGGTTGTGGGCATCCAGCCCGTCCTTCTGGGGACCGGCCCCGGCGAAGTGCTTGACCACGGTGACCACGCTCTCCTTGCCTATCCCCTCGCTCCCCTGCTGGAAGCCCTCGATGTAGGCCTTGACCAGGGACTTGGCGAGCAGGTTGTCTTCCCCGAAGGTACCGTTGATGCGGCCCCAGCGCGGCTCGGTCGCGAGATCCGTCTGGGGCGAGAGGGCCTCGTGGATGCCGACGGCCCGGTACTCCTGACGGGCGATGTCGCCAAAGCGCTGTACCAGGGCGGCATCACCGATGGCGGCGAGTCCCAGGGTCTCGGGCCACTGGGAGAAGGCCCCGGCACCGATGCTGGTGGCGTTCGGATCATGGGTGAAGTGGTTGCGGGGATCCGTGCTCACCGTCATGGGGATGCCGAATCCCACCCCTTCAAGCAGGGCCTGCAGGGTGTTGTTGTCTGCGGCGATGGCCGCCGGATCACCGGCCATGCGGGTGATGAAGGTGTTGACCCCGTCCTCGCGCAGCATCTTGTCCATGGCCACGAGGTTCACCCGCCCCGTCCAGCACCAGGGTGCCGTGCATCATCAGCCCTGCCTTCTGGGCCAGGGTGAGCCTGCCCACCAGATCCCGGGCTCGCTCGGCGGCGCCGAGGCGCCAGTCCTCGTAGGGGGTCAGGGTGCCGCTGCCATCGAGATCCTTGAATTGCAGGCCGTCCTGCTCGATGAGGGTGACGGTGCGGTGGCCCAGAACGGGCTGCTCGGGCTTGGGGGTGGAATCGTTGTCGTTGCACCCTGCCAGCAGCAGGGCCCCGATGGCGAGGGCGACACGGGTTCGGGAGAGCGAGTGGTGTTTCATTGTTGTTATCTTCCTTGTGTGTGTAGGAGTCGCCACTCTATGCAAAAGCGGCCCCTCTCACTTGCCCGTCGGGTGCAGGAAGTTGCCGGTTGGGAGCAGGATTGAAAAGTGTGAAAAGGGTTGCAGGGTTACCCTTGGTTACAAATCTGAAACATGAAAGCGGCGCTGGCTCACGGCAATCCGCCGCCGTTGGCCGATGATGGTGGGCCACCGCTGACAAGGATTTTTGCCGTGAAGACCGTCTCCAACCGGATTGCCCTGCACTGCCTCAACCACTGGCAGGCCCGCGGGCTGGATCCTGCTGCCCTCCTGCACCCCTCCGGCATCGCTCACGAAGAGCTGCTGATCCCCCAGGGGCGGCTCGACACCGGGCGCCACTTCCGGCTGCTGGCCGGGGCAGCCCCCCACGTGGATCTGGCCCTCGACTGGACGCCTCCCGCCCTCCCCGGCCTCTTTGCCGACTTCATGTCGCTGGCGAGCCTGTGCTGCAACGCCGCCACCCTTCGCCAGGCCCTGCACTTCTTCCTCACCTACCGTCCCCTTATCGGCGAGAGCGACGAGATCCGCCTGCAAGAAGAAGAGGGGCAGGCCAGGATCAGCTACCACTCGGAGTCCGATCACCCGGACGTCATCGCCCTGAGCAGCCTGGCCAACCTCTGCCACCTCTATGCCCTGCTCCAGTTCTACCACCCGGGCCAGGGGCTGCTGGTGCTGCCCACCCCGGTACGCCCCAGGCTGTGGCGTGAGCTGGCAGGCTGGCTGGAAGGGCGGTTGCAACAGGGGGCGGCCTTCGAGCTGCGCTTTCCCGCCGCCTTGCTTGATCTCGCCCACGGGCAGTGCAACCTGCCCCTGCAACCCCTGCTGCTCGGGGAGCTCGACCGGCAGATGGCCCAGCTTCGCCCAAGCAGCCGCTACCGGGACAGGGTGATGACACTCATTCGCCAGCAGCTGTGGCAAGAGAGCGCCGAGGCCTCCTCTCTGCTCGATGGGGTGTGCGAGCACCTCAAGCTGACCCGCTGGACCCTCAACCGCCATCTGCGGGAGGAAGGGTGCCACTTCTCGGGCCTGCTGGAACGGGTGCGCCGGGAGGAGGCCTGCCGCCTGTTGCAGGATCCCGCCCTCCCCCTGCAGACAGTGGGGGAGCGCCTGGGTTTTGCCCGCCAGAGCAGCTTTACCCGCTTCTTTCGTGAGGCGTTTGCCCTCTCGCCCCGCGAGTTTCGCTCAAGGCGCAGCCGCCTCTGAGGCGCCCCCGAGATGGGCGGCGAGCAACCCCGCCAGCCAGTGGATGAAGAGCTGGACCCTGGGGGCCAGTTGGCGGCGATGGGCATAGAGGGCGTGGATGGGGAGCGGCGGCGGCTGCCACTGGGGCAGGATGCTCACCAGCTCGCCCCCCGCGAGCAGGGATTCGACCCCCACCCGCGGCATCTGGATGATGCCGAGCCCCGCCAGCGCCGACGCCAGGTAGGTCTCGCTGTCATTGACCATGAGGGCCCCCGCCATGGGCAGCAGGGCGCGGCGGCCATCTTCCGCCAGGTATTCAAAGCCGGGCTCGCTGCGCCCCTGCCCGGCACCAAACCCGGGACCATAGTGCACCAGCCGGTGGCCCGCCAGATCCCCAAGGGTGCGGGGCACCCCGTGGCGAGCCAGGTAGCCTGCGCTGGCACAGTTGATCTGGCGATAGTGACCAAGGGGCCTGGCCACCAGGCTGGAGGGCTCAAGCCCCCCGACCCGCACCACGCAGTCAAACCCCTCGCGCACCAGATCCACCCGCCTGTCCGTGCTGCTCAGCATCAGTTGCAGGGCGGGATGCTGCGCCAGAAAGTCCGGCAGGGCCGGGATCACCAGGTGGCGGGCCATCCGGCTTGGCATGTCGACCCGCAGTTGTCCCGAGATCTGCCCCCCCTGGCGAAACAGGCCGTCAAACTCCTCCATGTCCGCCAAAAGCTCCCGGCATCTGGCATAGCAGAGCTGGCCGTCCGTGGTGAGCTGCACCCGCCGCGTGGTACGCAGCAGGAGCCGGGTCCCCATGCGCTCCTCCAGCCGGCGGATGGCGGCAGAGAGGGTCGCCTTGGGGATGCCCGTCTGCTCGGCACAGCGGGTAAAACTCTCCAGCTCGGCGACCCGCACGAAGGCTCTCATCGCATCCAGTTGATCCATGGTCTGATTGTCTCGATAAACGGAACAGTGATTCTATTATCACGCTATTTATCCAGTTTAAAAGGAACAATACAGTGATCCGGTCGGCTCGTATCGAGCCTGTGTCCGCCACCCTGACAGGAGTCATACCATGACCAGACCCATCGCCCTCATCACCGGGGCCAGCCGCGGCCTTGGCAAGCACGGGGCCCTGGCCCTCGCCGCCAAAGGCGTCGACCTCATCATCACCTATCGCAGCCAGGCCGCAGAGGCGGAGGCGGTGGTGACCCAGGCCCGCGCCCTCGGCGTCCGGGCCCACGCCCTGGCACTGGACGTGGGCGAGAGCGCCACCTTCGCGGCCTTTGCAGAGGAGGTGACGCAACTGCTCGCCCGGGAGTGGCAGCGCACCCATTTCAACTTCCTGGTCAACAACGCCGGGATCGGCATTCATGCCAGCTTTGAGCAGACCACGGAGCAGCAGTTCGACACCCTGCTCAACATCCACCTCAAGGGGACCTTCTTCCTGACCCAGGCGCTCCTGCCCCTCCTGGCAGACGGCGGTCGCATCCTCAACCTCTCCACCGGTCTCACCCGCTTCGCCATGCCGGGTTATGCCGCCTACGCCGCCATGAAGGGGGGCGTCGAGGTGCTCACCCAGTATCTGGCCAAGGAGCTGGGCCCCAGGGGCATCGCGGTCAACGTGCTGGCCCCCGGCGCCATCGAGACCGATTTTGGCGGCGGCGTGGTGCGCGACAACAAGGGAGTCAACGACTTTCTCGCGAGCCAGACCGCCCTTGGCCGGGTGGGTCAGCCCGACGACATCGGTGGCGCCATCGCCGCCCTGCTCTCCGATGACTGCCGCTGGATCACCGCCCAGCGCATCGAAGCCTCGGGCGGCATGTTTATCTAGGCGGTCATGATTGCCTGCTGCACAAACAAGGAAGGCCCCCTCCGACGAGGGGGCCTTCCGGCATTGGGCAGACGAGGTGCGGCGCACCGGGCCCGTTACAGGGTCTTGCCACCGCTTGCAATGACCTGGCTGTACCAGTGGAAGCTCTCTTTCTTGATGCGGCGAAGAGACCCTCCCTGCTCGTCCCTGTCCACGTAGACAAAGCCGTAGCGCTTCTGGTAGCCGTTGAGCCAGCTCAGGATGTCGGTGAAGGACCAGGCGCAATATCCAATCAGCTCGACCCCGTCCTGCATCGCCTCCTGGCACGCCTTGAGGTGGCTGTGCAGATAGGCGATACGGTAGTCGTCGTTCACCTTGTCCCCGGCTTCCAGCTTGTCGAACTCCCCCAGGCCGTTCTCGGTGATCATCAGCGGCAGGGCGTAACGGGAGGAGAGCCGGCGCAGGGCGATGCGCATCCCGGTGGGATCGATGGCCCAGTCCCAGTTGCTGGTCTCAAGGTGCGGATTGGGGGCCGTCTTGTAGAGGCCGGGAATGCCGCTGGAAGGCGTAGTGCCCTTCTTGCCCGTGGTGTTGATGCGCTGCATCGTCTGGCCGCCGAGGGGGTTGTCGGTGAAGGTCAGGGTGTAGTAGTAGTTGACCCCGATGTAGTCGGGGGTGCCTTCGCGCAAGAGCTCGAGATCGCCCGGCAGGATCTCCGGCGCCTCGCCGGTCTCCCGCAGATAGGCGAGCGCCGCCTGGGGGTAACGGCCGAAGCAGTAGGCATCCAGCCACCAGAGGTTGGTGAACTCCTCGGCATTCTCGAACGCCAGCATGTCGCTCGGGGCGCAGGAGGCCGGATAGGCGGGGGAGTACGCAAAGCTCGGCCCGATCAGGCCGTTTGGCACGTGCTGGCGAAACGCCTTGATGACCCGGGCATTGGCGAGAAACGCGATGTGGTTGGCGGCGAAGAAACGCTTCCTGTCCTGCACGGCGGGAGGATGGGTGCCCAGCTGGTAGGCGTTGGTCAGGTTGTAGTTCTGCTCGTTGAGCGACACCCAGTACTTCACCTTGCCGGCGAAGCGCTGATAGAGGGTCACGCAATAGCGCTCGAAGTCGTCGATGATGCGCCTGTCTTCCCAGCCGCCGTACTCATCCTGCAGGGCCTGGGGGAGATCCCAGTGATAGAGGGTCAGCACCGGCTCGATGCCGTGGGCCAGCAGGGCGTCGATGAGCCTGTCGTAGAAGGCGAGCCCCGCCTCGTTCACCTCGCCACGCCCCGTCGGGTAGATGCGCGGCCAGCTCACCGAGAAGCGATAGGCCTTGAGCCCCATCTCGGCCATCAGCGCCACGTCCTCTTCCACCCTGTGGTAGTGATCCACCGCCACGTCTCCGTTGCTCCCTTCAAAGGTCTTGCCCGGCAGCTTGGTGAAGCTGTCCCATACCGAGGGGCCCTTGCCCTCCTCGTTCCAGGCCCCTTCCACCTGATAGGCGGCGGAGGCGGCGCCCCAGAGGAAACCGTTCGGGAAGTCATTGAACTTGTGATGATGCATCTGGTGTTGCTCCTTCTGCGCGGATGGCGGGGGCCATCCCGTGATACGTCGGCCCCGTACAGGGGCCCGAAATGAGTTGGCACCAGCATCCAACACTTCTAGAATTCCGTCCAATGACAATTATGGCCACCTATCATTCCTATCTGGAATCAAGCGAGGCAACATGGAGTTGAGAGACCTGAAAGCCTTCGTCACCCTGGGGGAGGTATTGCACTTTGGTCAGGCGGCGGCGCGCCAGCACGTCACCCAGTCGGCCCTGAGCAAGCAGATCCGCCGGCTGGAGGCGGACCTTGGCGGCGAGCTGTTCGAGCGCAACGCCGGCAGCACCCGGCTGACGGTGCTCGGGCGCGCCCTTTACGCCGACGCCTGCACCCTGGTGGCCCAGAGCGAACAGCTCGCCCGCAGCGCCCGCGACGTGCTGGCGGGCAACGCGGGTACCCTGCGCATCGGCTTCGGGGTCGCCACCAAGCTGCTGGTGCCCGCCGCCATCGCCCGCTTTCGGGCCAGCCGCCCCGGGGTCGCCATCGAGCTCAACGATCTCTCCACCCATCACCAGTTGCTGGCGCTGGCGGAGGGGCGGCTGGATCTCGGCTTCTGCCGCCTGCCCGCCCCCAAGGGCTGGCCGGTGCTGCCCGTGGTGCGCGCCCATTTCGTCGCCGTGCTGCCCGCAGGCTATCAGGGGGTGGCAGGGCTCGCCGATCTGCAGGAGAAGCCGCTCGCCATCCTGCGCCGGGACAAGGCCCCCTCTTTTTACGATCAGTTCATCCATTACCTCGCCCAGAGCGGCCTGCGCTTTCAGGACATCCAGTACGTCAACGACTTCGCCGCCGGCATCGCCACCGCGGCGGCCGGCATCGCCTGGACCCTGGTCCCCTCCTCCACCACCATTGAGCATCCCGATGTGCTGACCCTGCCCCTCGGGGAAGCCGACGCGAGCTGGATCATCGGGCTCATTCGCCCGCCGGGCAACGACAATCCCCTCGTCGCCCCCTTCTGGCAGACGGTGGCGGAGCTGGCGGATCCCGCCCTCACCGGCCTCATGACGACAGGGGACGGGGCTGCCGCCCGGGACACCCCATGAAAGGGAACCATTCGAGAATCACATTAACGATGGCATTGGGCGGACACCCCCCTTAAAATTGGCGCTGTCCCAATTATGTGTTGGAAGGCTAATCTGGAAGTAGGTCATCACCGCGAGGACCTTCATCATGGATACGCCAGCCTTCCAACACCTGTTGTCCCTCTTTCCATTACTTACTCTGCGTCAGCGCCGTGTCGCTCAGCATGAGCTCGCCGCTCCACACCCGATTACGTCCCTCCATGCCCAGTTACCCACATGCTGCGGCTGTCCCCACTGCCAGGCGGATGCCACCCAGCTGGCCCCCTGGGGCTGGAGCCGTGGGCTACGTCGTTACCGTTGTAAGCAGTGTCGGCGAACCAGCTCCCTCCTCACCAAGACGCCTTTGGCCAGATTACGTAAGGCTGAGCATTGGGAGGACTACGCCCAGGCTCTCATCGACGGGCTCACTGTCCGCCAGGCCGCCGTCCGCTGCGGTGTTTGCAAGAACACCGCCTTCTTGTGGCGTCACCGCTTCCTGAAGGCGATGGCAAACCACCAGGCAACATGGGAAGAAGGCATTGTGGAAGTGGATGAAACCTTCTTCCTCGAATCGTTCAAGGGGCAGCGAGGGTTGCCTCGTCCGGCAAGACATCGTGGCGGGAAAGGGCGTACCCGGGGGACCGGGCGGGATTATATCCCGGTGATGGTGGTGCAGGACAGGGCGGGCCATCAAGCCGACTTTCAGCTGGAAAGGCTGGATGCGCAGACGGTGAAAGCGGTGTTGCAGCCACTCATCGCGCCCGATGCAGTGCTCTGCAGTGATGGTGCAGGGGTGTATGCCAGTTTCAGCCAAGCGTGGGGCATAACACATCAGGTGGTGTACAACCGTCGAGGTGAGCGAGTCATTGGGGCATACCACATCCAGCATGTGAACGGATATCACCGGCGGTTGAAGGAGTGGATGGAACGATTCCATGGAGTCGCAACCCACTACCTGAGGAATTATCTGGGCTGGCGCAGGATGCTGGAACGTTACGGCAGGGAGGTAAATACCAAGATGTGTTTGCATGAGGCGCTAGGGCACCCGATGCAACACGTAATTGGGACATAGCCTTAAAATTGGTTCATCGCGGCTTTCCGGGGAAGGCCGCCTTGATTTTCAGAAAAAAGTATTCTGAGTCCCCTAAATCCATATGCCATACGCTTTATCACTTTGATCTTGTTGTTCACCCCTTCCAGCACACTCGTGTGCATCGGG
>NZ_JAPCIQ010000090.1:0-16365 GCF_027707405.1 Aeromonas sp. QDB68
AAATTGTTTTTGATGCTCGATGCTGTGAGTGCCCACACAGATTGCTTGATTCAAATTGTTAAAGAGCGTCACGCTTACCGCGTTGAGGAGGCGCATCTTACGCTCCTCACTTCGAAAGTCAAGCGGTTGTTTTCGCTTTTCTTTCGGCGCCCACCTCATCAGGAGGCTAGCTCATCAGTTCGGCGTGGTCCGCCGTGCTGGTAGGGGCGCATTATAGGGAGCCGCGCCGTGATGACAAGGGCTTTTTCACCGAAAAGAACCGTTCGCTCAGATATACAGCAAAGCGGTTCTATTTCGTTCGCATCACCACCATTTCGGGCTGTCATTGGATTTAAATTGAACATTTGAAAAGCCACTTTATAATTGGCTTTTCAAATGTTCAATTAAGGTTTCATTCATGCACCAGATCCTGGATAGCCGCAAAGAGGAGAGAATCGTTCCTCTGTTCCGCCTCGGGTTTCGGCCTTTCTTCCTGTTCGGCGCCTTGTTCTCGGCTTTGGCGATGCTGGGCTGGCTGGGCCAGCTCAACGGCTGGTTCGCTCTGCCCGGGATTAGCAACCCCATCTGGTGGCATGCACATGAAATGCTGTTCGGCTTTGGTGCCGCCATAGTGGCGGGTTTTCTGCTTACCGCCGTCCAGAACTGGACTGCTCACCCAGGTGTACGCGGTTGGCCGCTGGCACTGGTCGTGGGATTGTGGGTCATCCCGAGAGGCCTGCTCCCCTGGTTTGGAGAAAGCAATGTCACTCTGATGGTCATGGACCTGGCCTGGTTGCCCCTCTGTACGTGGTTCCTCGCCAGACCCATCATAGTGACGCGCCAGTGGCGCAATCTCTTTTTTGTTCCCCTGCTTCTCGTGTTGACCCTGCTCAATACCGCTTGCTGGCGGTGGCATGCCGAATGGCCATTGGTGGAACATATCCTGCTTGCAACCGTGCTCCTCTTCACGACTCTGATTGCCATCATGGGAGGACGTGTCATTCCCTTCTTTACCGCCAGAGCCACTGGGGCGGAAAAAGCACCCCCACTGCCGTGGCTGGAGCGCATTGCCCTCGCGTCTCTGTGGCTCATCCTGCTGTTCTGGTTGGTGCTTCCGACACAGTGGGTCATCGGCATCCAGATGTTCCCTCTATATATAGTGGCGGCAGGGGCTCACCTCTACAGGCAGCTGCGCTGGCGACCCGGAACCACGGTGGCCCAACCCCTGCTGTGGTCGCTTCACCTGGCCTACCTCTTTATCCCCCTGGGGCTGACCGCCCTGGCGGCACGCACGGCTGGCTGGCCGATTGCCTTGTCACTGGCAAGCCATCTGTTCAGCGCGGGCAGCATGGGGGCCATGATCCTCGGGATGATAGCCCGTGTATCCCTCGGACACAGTGGCAGAGCCCTGCAGATAGGACGCAGGATAACGGCTGCATTTGCACTGGTGATCCTGTCCGCGCTGTTGCGGGTCTTGCTCCCCCTCTTTTGGCCAAATCTCACCCTCACTGGATGGAACCTAAGCGGATGGAGCTGGGTTGCCGCCTACGGTCTGTTCATCTGGGTTTATACCCCCATACTGACCAGTCCCAGGGCGGATGGCCGCCCCGGCTAGTCATCGCGTGGCCATGGCCGGATAGTGGATCAGATTGTGGAAGATGGCGGGAGCGACCCCAAGATTGCGATAGCCATGGGGACGGTCCGCTGCAAACCGGACGGCCTCACCCTGATCGAGGGAACGCCATGCCCCGTCCACCAGCACCTCCATCACACCGCTGATGACGATGACATGTTCGGTCACTCCGGGTTCATGGGGTTCGGACTCCCGCTGGTAGCCAGGTAGCAGGGTCAGTTCGAACAACTCGAAACCAAAGCGGGCCTCATAGGGGAAAAGCGGGGCAACCTGCATCCCCTCTCCCGCTGGCTGCTGTCGAATATCATCGGCAATACGGTATACCGTCTCTCCCTGCGCCGCTGGTGTCGGCTCAATGAAACTGGAGAAAGAGACCCGAAAGCCGGTGGCAATCTTCCACAATGTTGCCACCGTCGGACTGGATTCACCTCGCTCGATCTGTCCCAGCATGGCCTTGCTCACCCCCGTTTCACGGGCGGCCATATCCAGGCTCCATCCTCTTTCAGTGCGCAGCCCTTTCAATCGCTGGGCCAGATAGCGACTCATCTCCTGCATCTGTTCTCCGATTACTTCGAACCATATTGTGCGCCATAACGCACAGCGCTATAGTCAAAACCACATTGTACGCAATAGCGCACAAGCTATCAGCATCCACAAGGAAGTTTCCCATGCCCCTAGCCCTCCCCCACATGGTCGCGGGACTCATCGCCGTATTGGTGGGTTACACGAGTTCTGTCGTCTTGATCATCCAGGCTGCCACGGCCGCCGGTGCCGATGCAGCCCAGGTATCTTCCTGGTTATGGACACTGGGTATCGGCATGGGGGTCAGCTGCATCGGCCTCTCCCTCTATTACCGGGTGCCTGTCTTGACGGCCTGGTCCACCCCGGGTGCCGCCCTGCTCATCACCAGCCTGGGGAACTTCAGTCTGGCTGAAGCCATCGGCGCCTTCATCATCTCTTCACTGCTGATCACCCTCTGCGGTATCAGCGGCTGGTTCGACAGGCTGATGCGTCACATTCCCGCCCCCCTGGCGGCCGCCATGCTGGCCGGAGTCTTGCTCAGGTTCGGGCTGGATCTCTTCAAGGTGGCACCGCAAGATCCTCTGCTGCTTGGCACCTTGCTACTGGCTTTCTTGCTGGGTCGCCACCTCTGGCCCCGCTACACCATGGTGCTGGTCCTGGCGGCCGGCATGCTGCTCTGCACCCTGAGGGGCGAGCTGCAACTCAACGAGGTTCACTGGCAACTTTCCACCCCGGTCTGGATCTCGCCAGCCTTTTCCATCGACGCCCTGCTCGGCATCGCGCTCCCGCTCTTTCTCGTTACCATGACCTCGCAAAACATGCCGGGCATTGCCATCCTGCGCGCCCACGGCTATCAACCGGCCACTTCTTCCCTGATTGGCTGGACCGGATTCATCGGCGTGCTGCTGGCACCGTTTGGCGGCTATGCCTTCAACCTGGCCGCCATCACTGCCGCCATCTGCATGGGCAAGGAAGTGGATCACGATGTCACTCGACGCTGGCCTGCTGCCGTGTGGGCTGGATGTTTCTACCTGCTCACAGGCTGTTTCGGTGCCACCGTGGTTGCCCTGTTCAGCGCATTCCCTGCGGTGCTGGTCACCTGCGTGGCCGGGCTGGCGCTGCTCGGTACCATAGGCAGCAGCTTGCACAGCGCCTTGCAGCAGGACGAGGAGCGGGAAGCCGCGCTACTGACTTTCCTCGTGACTGCCTCGGGGATCACCCTGCTCGGGGTCGGGTCTGCCTGCTGGGGATTGCTGATCGGAGTGACATTGCATCAAGTCAACCGGCTCCGCGCCTGACCTGACCATCTGGGGAGACTCCAGTGAGACGCAGCACATAATCCTGAGAAGAGCGTTCACATATGAACCTTATTCCTTTCTAGTGACAAAACGGCGCAGATCCTTCCCGACAAGCGCCGTTGTCAGACTCAATACTGGAGAACGAAGATGAGGAATCAGGCTGTCATTTTATTACTGGCAATGCTGGGTGCCACCACGGCCCAGGCTGCCGACACCGATCGGGACCTGGCACGCCAGCTCGCGCTGCAGCAGAAGAACCTGCTGCCACTCCTGAACAATCAGGAATACCAGAGCCCGCTGCCCAACCTGCTGCCAAAGGCCAGCCCGCGTCTGAAGCGCCAGGCTCGGGATGCCAACCAGGCGGCCATCAGTCGGCAAGGGCTGGATGGCGAGGTCAGGGAGCTGATGCAACTGCGGCTGGCCAATCCGGATCAGGCGGATGCACTGCAACAAGGGGTTGAGCCACTGGTTGCCTACATACCAAGTGGTGACGAAAAGAGCTGGAGCGCCATCGAGGCGTTCGACAGCGCCGGCAGCCCGATCTATCTCGATGTGAACCAGCCGCCGGCAGCCCGATCTATCTCGATGTGAACCAGCCGCCGGCGCGGCCGGTACTGGTGGTGGAGGCCGATCCGGTCAAAGCCAAGAATGCCGGCCTGAAGGTGATGCGAAAGGCGCTGGCTGCCGCCGACATGCAGGTGACGCCCCGTGCCACCAGCAACGCCACGCCCCTCAAGACCAGCATTCTCAAGAAGATCAGGCTCAACGATGATCAGGAGCCCTGGCTGCTGGGCGCCGCCGAGGTCTATGCCGTCGTGGCCGGGGTCAATCCTGGCAGGGACGAGCCCGTGGTAGATATCGTCGACATGCCCTATCTCGACTACGACAACACCGACTACACCCCCAACCAGATCCTGGTCTATTGGGATCGCTACCGCTGGGGAGCCGTCGACGTGGTCATGATGGAGCAGGATGACAACGTCAATTACAAGGAGCTGAGTGCCCTCCTGATTGACGCACTCAAACTCGGCTTCACTGCGGGCGGCGTACCCGAGGCCCTGCCCTTCCTCGACCTCGGCGGTCGTATCGTCAAGGCACTTCCGGACTCCTGGATGACCAACAACGACGACTACCTCGACACCTTCTATACCCTGGAGCAGGACCAGAGCTATCACCAGTATCCCGGTGCCGCCGGCAATGCAGTCATCGATCTCGAGCCCAGGGAGATCCAGCCAACCCGGCCCTGACTGTCGCTCAAAACAAAAAGCCAATGAGAAGACTCATTGGCTTTTCTGTATCAGAGCCGCGGATCAGGCCTGACCTTTCGGCCTCACACCCAGTGTGTGACAGATGGCATAGGTCAGCTCTGAGCGGTTCAGGGTATAGAAGTGGAAATCCTTCACCCCTTCCTGACTCAGCACACGCACCTGGTCGATGGCAATGCTGGCTCCCACCATGTTGCGCGTCATCTGATCGTTTTCCAGCCCTTCGAAACGCTGGTGCATCCAGCGCGGGATCTTCACGTTGGTGAAACCGGCAAACTTGGCCAGGGTCTGGTAGTTGGAGACCGGCAGTATCCCCGGCACGATCTCCGCATCGATACCGATGGCGGCGCAGCGATCCCGAAAACGCAGATAGGTCTCCACATCGAAGAAGAACTGGGTAATGGCCCGATTGGCACCGGCATCTATCTTGCGCTTGAGGTTGAGCAGGTCGGATTGCGCACTGCGAGCCTCGGGGTGGCCTTCCGGATAGGCGGCGACCGAGATATCGAAATCGGCTTCGGATTTCAGCAGGGCGACCAGGTCGGTGGCATACATGTCAGGCTTGTCGAGGCCGGGGGGCAAGTCTCCGCGCAGGGCCACGATGTGGCGAATGCCGCTGTTCCAGTAGTCACGGGCAATGGTCCGCAGCTCGTCACGGCTGGCGTCGATACAGGTCAGGTGCGGGGCGGCGATGAGGCCGGTACGCTCCTTGATGTCCTTGATCACCTTGTGAGTGCGGTCCCGGGTGCCCGAATTGGCGCCATAGGTCACAGAGACGAATTTGGGCTCCAGCACCTGCAGGCGCTCGATGGACTGCCAGAGGGTGTTCTCCATCCCTTCGCTGTTGGGCGGGAAAAACTCGAAACTGACCGATATGTCGCCACCCAGATCCGCCAAACTCTGGTTGAGTGCCTCAACCTGACGCGCGCTGTGAAATCCCATCTGCTCTCTCCCTGTCCTGCAACCCATTCCTTCACGCCAAAACGGATGTTTGGACGTCTAAACGTCTTTCTATCTTTATGAGAAAACGGATCAAAGTCAATACCGATTTGTCAGCGACAAGGGGGATTGCCGATTTTTTTATTTTGCAATTCAACCTAAGTAATGAGCGACCCCATCCCAAAATGCTGTCAGGCACGCTATGATGCGGGCGGATCGTCCTGGACGTTCTGAATCTGCGTGTGATTGTTTGGCCGGGTTTCCCGGCCTTTTTTTAACTTCTTTCCCCGCCTGCCGATAAGCAATTCAAGCGTTTGCAGGAGCCCCATCATGGAAGATCACCCCGGTTTTGCCACCGATCTGCTGTTCGATCGCTATCAGGGCGAGGTGACGGATCATGATGCGTTCTGGACCGTGCGCACCCCGGGCTCTCCAGACTACTACTTCGGCAACTACCTGCTGCTGCCCACTCCCCCAAGCGATCGTGACAAGGGCTGGCTCGAGGCCAGTTTCGACAGGCTGATTGGCTGGGACCCCCGTATCCGCCACCGCACCTTCCAGTGGCCCCTCGCCGCAGGCCAGAACAGCCGGGTCGCCGGGTTCGTGGCGGCGGGATACCAATACATGGAGTGCGTGGTACTGGCGCTGGGTGCAATGGAGTGGCAAGCCCCCACCGGCAGCGACATGGCCCCGGCTCGCCCGTTCACCGCGGCGGACTGGGATCAGTGGCTCGCCTTCGAGCTGGCAGAGCGGGATCCAGCCCATTCGGAGGAGCGCTATCTTCCCTATCTCTTGTCACGCCGCCAGCTCTATCAGGCCATGATCGATGACGGGCTCGGACAGTGGTGGGGGTTATGGCACCAGGATCAACTGGTTGCCAGCTGCGGACTCTTCTTCACCGGCACCCTGGGACGCTTTCAACTGGTGCGCACGCACGCAGAGTGGCGAAACCGGGGGCTCTGTCGTCTGTTGCTGAGCCAGGTCGCACGCCAGGGACTGGCACGGGCCAGTTCGCTCATCATAGTGGCAGACGAGCACTATCACGCCCAGCGGGTCTATCGCACTCTGGGTTTCGTGCCGGTGGCCCGTATCGGCAGCCTGTGCCGCTTGCCACGGGAATGACAGGTCATCACGCAGATGCAAAACGGGAGGCCAAGGCCTCCCGTTCTTCATGGTGAACCATCAGGGCTGTGCCCCCTCCAGTTCGCTGGCGAGCGCCTCCTCCACTTCGGCAGGAGGCGCTGGAGCGACAGCTCCGGACACCGGTGCTGACGGAGGCTGGGTCGCGCTTGCTCCGGAGGGCGCTTGTCCATTCGGCACCACAGGAGCAGCAGGCTCGGTCCCGATGGCACCCGACGCAGGGACGGCAGGCACGCTCGCCTCACACTGACATTCCTGTCCCTTGCCCTGGTTGCCCTGATGGGGGGCATACCACCCTTTCAACCCCTGTTCCAGGCGATCGGCCGCCGCCTTGGGTGCCACGGTTCCCAGCAATACCTGCTGGCTCACCTCGGCCAGTTCATCCCCGAGCTTGGGAGTGCCGCGGGAGAGGATCTGGGTGGCAACCCGGATGGTGGAATCGCACTGATCCCGCCACTCCATCATCTCTCTGGCCGCCGGATTGGTGGCTTCAAAGAAGTGGTTGGAGAGCGAGAAGAAGCCGGGCAGCGAGTTGGTATAGAGCTCGGCAAACTGGGGAGTGGTCAGCCACTGCAGGAAGGTCATGGCGGCCTCCTTGTTCTTGCTGGCCGGATTCATCCCCATACCGATATCGGTGTGATCGGTGAAGAAACAGCCATCCCCCTGCTTTGCCACGGGCGGGCGCATGACACCGAAGTCCACCTTGCCGGTGAAGGGGGCGATCTCCCAGGATCCCGCCGCATAGAAGGCAGCCTTGCCCGAGGTGAAGAGCTCGTTGGTGGTGGCGTAGTCGCGGCTCTCGCCCCCCTCCCCCAGGTAGTCACGCCAGCGGGCCAGCTCCTCGAACACCTTGACGTATTGCGGGTTGTTGAAGCGCTCCTGGCCCCCGATCAGCGCCAATCGACCATCCTCCCCCTTCCAGTAGTTGGGGCCTATGTTCTGGAAACCGAGCTCGGAGGCAACCCAGCTCTCCGAGCCGCTCACGGCGAGGGGAACATAGCGACCATCCGCCTTCACCTTGTCCAGGGCTGCGAAGAATGCCTCGCGGGTCTGGGGTACCGTCAGCCCCAGCTCACTGAATATCTTCTTGTTGTAGAAGAAGCCGTGAATCACCGATGCCATGGGTACGCAGAAAGTCTGGGCGCCGCTGTCGGTCTGCCAGGGGGATTGGGCAAAGCTCGGGAAGTTCTCCATCCCCGCCATCTCGCTCAGCTCCACCAGATGGCCCGCCTTGAACAGGGCCAGGGAGTCGTCAAACGGGCGGCAGGTGATGAGATCCCCCGCCTTGCCCGCCTTGAGGCTGGCCCAAAGGGTCGGCATGTACTCGACGTTCTGCACCCCGTTGAATTTCACCTGAATACCCGGGTGGGCGGCCTCGAATGCAGGAATGATCTTCTGTTCCCACAAGGCCTTGTCATCTATGCGCCAGCTCTCTATCACCAGCTCGCTGGCCATCAGCTGGCCACACAACAGGAGACTCAGGGCCCCGATCCATTTGTTAGCCATAAGTCCTCCTACACCTTGAAATGGGCGATCAATTGCTGCTGCTTGGCGACCAGATCCGCCAGCACCTCACTGCTGCTGGCCGATTCCCGCGCCTCCCGCTCGGTCTCGTAAGCCACATCCGCAATGCCGGCGACATGACGGGCAACCCCCTGACTCACGGAGATCTGTTCCTGGGCGGCATGAGCCACCTGATCCGCCATCGCCTTGATGGCGCTCATCCGCTCGGCAATGGATTGCAGCGCCTCGTCCATCACCCGGGTCTGGGCCACGCAATCCTGGGTCTGCTCCTGGCTGCGTGCCATCACGGCCACCACGTGCTTGCTGGAACTTTGCAGGCTCTCGATCATGGCCTGGATCTCCTCGGTCGAGGTCTGGGTCCGGTTCGCCAGTGCCCGCACCTCGTCCGCCACCACTGCGAAGCCGCGACCGGCGTCCCCCGCCCGGGCCGCCTCGATGGCCGCGTTCAGCGCCAGCAGGTTGGTCTGCTCGGCGATGCTGCGGATCACGTCGAGGATGCTGCCGATGTTGTCGCTGAATTCCCCCAGCTTGTGGGTGATGCCGACCGCCTCTTCCATGGCTCCCGCCAGTTGTTCGGTGATCTGGCGCGTAGTCGCCACTTGTTTGCGTCCGGCGCGGGCCTCTTCGTCCGCCAGGTCCACCTCGCGCTTGGTGCCGTCGGTGGAGCGCGCCACCTCAGTCGCACTCACCTCCAGCTCTGTGATGGCGGCAGCCACCTGATCGGTCTGGCTCTTCTGATCCTGTACCCGTGACATGGCTCGCTCGCTTATCTCGGCGGCGCGGCTCGCCTCGTCCACCAGATGGCGCGAGCCGGCATTGATCTGGGCGAGCAACTCGCCAGTCTTGTCTGCCAGGGTATTGATGGAGCGGGTCAGGCTGCCGAACTCGCAGCGGCTCTGGTAGTCGATGCGCCGGGTCATGTCACCCGTGGCCATGCGATCCAGCTCCCGATCGATGAGTTGCAGCGGACGCTGGATGCTGCGGGCCGTGGTGTAACCGATGAGGAGCGCGGCGGCCGCGGAGATGGCAGACACGATCAGGATCCAGGCGCTGGCGCTGCTGACGGCGTCATCCGCCCCGACCCGGCTCGCGCTGGCAATGCTGCCCGCCGATTTGGCCATCTCGTCCAGCAGCGCCAGGCTGTTGACCAGACTGGTGTCGAGTTGCTGGTTCAGGGACTGCAGTGAGGCCGCCAGTTGCTGGCCATTGCGCATGGTCGCCAGCAACCCTTTCGGGCCGAGGGCCAGCTCCTGCATCCGATCGAGGTTGACGATGAAACGCTGCCTCACGTCATCGGGCACCTGCACCCGTTCGAGCCGTTTGCGTGCCATCTCGATATCCTTGCCGAGCACCTTCTCCAATTCATTGAGATCGGTCTTGGCATCGGCCCGGCGGATGTTTTTCAGATCCCGGGCAATGCCGGAGGTGATGAGTTCGGCCTTGTTGCGCATGGAGCGTTTGCTCGCGGTCTGCTGCAGCAACAGATCGGCGGCCCACTGGTAGGTATCTTCCAGCCGGATGAACGCCAGCTCCAGTTCATGGCGCCGATCGAGTGCGGCCACCCACTGACCGTGCTGGGTCAGCACCTGATCCGCCAACCCGTAGAACTCGCGGGTCGCCCCGTCGACCTGGCGGAACCGCTCGCTCGCCTCGGCCACCCCGTCAAACCGGGCCATCTCCTTGCTCTGGGCCAGGAAACGCTCCTGCTGCGCCTTGAACTGGCTGGCCAGTTGCGGCAACTGGGCCGCCTCCTCGCTGGTTCTGTAGGTGAGCACCCAGCGGTTGCTGTCCTGCAGTGCGCCCTTGAGCCCGGCTACCGCGATCACCAGGGGGGTGGCACGATCAGAAACCTGGGAGAGCCCCTCGTTGATCCCACGGATCTTCAAGATACTGATGAAGCCGAGCAGAACCAGCAACAACAGCATCAGCACGAAGCCGGCGATGATCCGCTGCACAATAGATAAACCCATGGAGGCATCCTCACTCGTTGGGGAAAGGGGTGAATGCCGAGGTTATCGGCAGCGGGATGCAATGGAATAGCGGTTCGTGACGCGATGGCGGGCCAGATCACAGTTGGCGTGACATGGCAGGCAGAAAAGGGCCCGAACAGAGCCGGGCCAAAGAGACATGCTTGTTGTCATGGCCGTGCACCGGCCACGTTTGTCATCAGAAGCGGTAACCGACGCCGAACATGAAGGCCACCGGATCGATGGAGGTGTTGATGGTGCCCACGGCGGTATGCACATCGGTATCGATGTCGATGAGCCAGGCAGAGGCGTTGACGAACCAGCGGTCATTGATCGCCATGTCCAGGCCCACCTGACCCGCCATCCCCCAGGAGGAGTCCACGCTCACATCCGTCCCCGCCAGGGCACCGCGCCCTTCCTCGTCGAAGAAGGTGGTGTAGTTGATACCGGCACCCACATAGGGGCGCACCTTGCTGTTGGCATCACCGAAGTAGTACTGCGCCATCAGGGTCAGCGGCAGGTGTTTGACCTTGGCGACCTCACCCAGGCCGGCAGTCGACACCGAGTGGGAGAAGGGGGTCGCGGCCAGCAGCTCGACACCCCAGTTGTCCGTCAACATGTAGGAGAGGGTCAGACCAAGCTGCATGTTGCTGTCGATCTCCAGCTCGCCCGTCCCCAGCACGTTGTCACTGCTGGTCTGGGGAGAGACGAACGCCAGGCCACCACGGACCAGGATGTCACCGGCCTGATGTGCCATGGCGACGGGGGAAGCAAATGCGGCTGCGATTAACAGAGGAAGGATCTTTTTCATCACATTATTCCTTTTTTGTTTTCTTTCTATGTTGCAAGCCCGAAAACTATAAAAGGATGTGAATGGCCGGTTATTGATGTAGCTCAATAGTTATCAAGAAATAGATAGATGTACACGGCAGCTTTGATTGGACAATCAAACCGCAGATGAAAATAAAAAGTCATTAAAATACATTATGATACCTTAAATTACCGCATCATCATGAAATGTAAAATACCAATCAAATACACCTTAAACATCTTCATATCACCTTTCAATTGTTGTTTAATTATGCCCCGGGGCGTATTTTATTAATGCGATGTAACCACGCTGTAATTTGAATTTTATGAAACCACAGACACGCAAAGACAAAATTCTCAGCATTCTTGCCGCCATCTGGGGGATAGGTTCCTTCCTCTTCATTCTGCTGGGTTTCCTGTTCGCCCTCGCCTTCCTGATGCTGACACACTGAGTCTGCCGGACGAGTCCCTCTTTTCTCCCTCTCATCCCTGGCCGGGCGCCAGATCGGCGCACCTCGCCACCGGCCAACAAAAAAGGGGCCCTGGCCCCTTTTTCTCGAGTGACGCTTATTTCTCCAGTAGAGGAGCGAGGAAGCGCGCCGTGTGGGACTCCTTGCAACGGCTCATCTCCTCAGGCGTACCCGTCACCAGAATACGGCCACCACCAGCGCCCCCTTCCGGGCCCAGATCAACGATCCAGTCCGCGGTTTTGATGACGTCCAGGTTGTGCTCGATGATGACGATGGTGTTGCCCCGATCCCGCAGTTGGTGCAGTACCTTGAGCAACTGCTGGATATCGTGGAAGTGCAGCCCCGTGGTCGGTTCGTCCAGGATGTAGAGGGTCTGACCGGTGTCCCGCTTGGAGAGCTCCCGCGCCAGCTTGACCCGCTGCGCCTCGCCGCCAGAGAGCGTGGTAGCGGACTGACCGAGCCGGATGTAGGAGAGGCCCACGTCCATCAGGGTCTGCAGCTTGCGCGCCACCGCTGGCACCGGATCGAAGAAGGCACGGGCATCTTCCACCGTCATCTCGAGGATTTCGTGGATGTTCTTGCCCTTGTACTTCACCTCCAGGGTCTCGCGGTTGTAGCGCTTGCCCTTGCAGACGTCGCACGGCACGTAGACGTCCGGCAGGAAGTGCATCTCCACCTTGATGACCCCGTCCCCCTGGCACGCCTCGCAGCGTCCCCCCTTCACATTGAAGGAGAAGCGGCCCGGCTGGTAGCCACGGGAACGCGCCTCCTGGGTGCCGGAGAGCAGCTCGCGGATCGGGGTGAACAGGCCGGTGTAGGTGGCCGGGTTGGAGCGCGGGGTGCGGCCGATGGGGCTCTGGTCGATATCCACCACCTTGTCCAGATGCTCCAGCCCCTCGACGCTGCGATAGGGCGCAGGCGTGGACTCGGTGGCCTTGTTCAGCTCGCGGTGGGCGATGCGGAACAGGGTGTCGTTGATCAGGGTCGACTTGCCGGAACCGGAGACGCCGGTGACGCAGGTCATCACTCCGATGGGCAGATCCAGGTTGACGTTGCGCAGGTTGTTGCCGCTCGCCCCTTTCAATTTCAGCCACTTGCCGGTGAGCGGGGTGCGCTCGGCCGGGATGGCGATCTGCTTGCGCCCGGAGAGGTAGTCACCGGTCAGGGACTCGGGGTTCGCGATGATCTCCTCCGGCGTCCCCTGGGCGACGATGGCACCGCCGTGCACGCCAGCCCCCGGGCCGATGTCGAGCACATGGTCGGCGAGGCGAATGGCATCCTCATCGTGCTCCACCACGATCACGGTGTTGCCGAGATCACGCAGGTGGGTCAGGGTCTTGAGCAGCCGCTCGTTGTCCCGCTGATGCAGACCGATGGAGGGCTCGTCCAGCACGTACATGACCCCCACCAGGCCAGCCCCGATCTGGCTGGCCAGCCGGATCCGCTGCGCCTCGCCACCGGAGAGGGTCTCTGCACTGCGCGACAGGCTCAGATAGTTGAGGCCGACGTTCACCAGGAAGCCGAGCCGCTCGACGATCTCCTTGAGGATCTTGTCCGCTATCTGGGCACGCTGACCGGACAGGTTCAACCCTTCGAAGAAGGCCAGGGCATCGCCGATGGACTGCTCGGCGATGGCGGGCAGGTTGCGATTGTCCACGAAAACGTGGCGGGCTTCTTCCCGCAGTCGGCTGCCACCGCAACTGGTACAGGACTTGTTGGCAATGTATTTGGCCAGCTCTTCCCGCACCGCGTTGGATTCAGTCTCCCGGTAACGGCGCTCCATGTTGTGCAAAATCCCCTCGAACGGGTGCTTGCGCACCACCACGTCGCCGCGGTCATTCATGTAGCGGAACTCGATCTCGGTGCGCCCGGAGCCGCGCAGGATCACCTCCTGGGTCTTGAGCGGCAGATCCTCCCAGGGGCTCTCCAGGTCGAACTTGTAGTGATCGGCCAGGGATTTGAGCATCTGGAAGTAGTAGAAGCTGCGCTTGTCCCAACCACGGATGGCGCCGCCGGCCAGGCTCTGGCCCGGATCATGGATGAGCTTGGCGGGATCGAAATACTGCTGCACCCCGAGACCATCACAGGTGGGGCAGGCCCCCGCCGGGTTGTTGAAGGAGAAGATCCGGGGCTCCAGCTCCGACATGGAGTAACCGCACTCGGGGCAGGCGAAGTTGGCGGAGAAGGTCATGGGGGCAACCCCATCCTCCCCGTCCATCGGCACCACCAGCACGATGCCGCCGGAGAGAGTCAGCGCCGTTTCGAACGATTCGGCCAGGCGCAGGGCCAGGTCATCGCGCACCTTGAATCTGTCCACCACCACCTCGATGGTGTGCTTCTTGTGCAGCTCCAGCGCGGGAGGATCCGACAGATCGCACACCTCGCCGTCGATGCGGGCGCGGATGTAACCCTGGGCCGCCAGGTTCTCCAGCAGCTTGGTGTGCTCCCCCTTGCGGTTGCGCACCACGGGGGCCAGCAGCATCAGCTTGGCGCCTTCGGGCTGGGCCAGCACCTGATCCACCATCTGGCTGATGGTCTGGGCCGCGAGCGGAATGGCGTGGGTCGGGCAGCGTGGCTCGCCGACCCGGGCGAACAGCAGCCGCAGGTAGTCGTAAATCTCGGTGATGGTGCCGACGGTCGAGCGCGGGTTGTGGGAGGTGGACTTCTGCTCGATGGAGATGGCAGGCGACAGCCCCTCGATGTGGTCCACGTCCGGCTTCTCCATCAGGGAGAGGAACTGGCGGGCATAGGCGGAAAGCGATTCCACATAGCGGCGCTGCCCCTCGGCATAGAGGGTATCGAACGCCAGGGAGGATTTGCCCGAACCGGACAGGCCGGTCACCACGATCAGCTTGTCACGTGGCAGGATCAGGTTGATGTTCTTGAGGTTGTGGGTGCGGGCACCCCGGATCACGATTTTTTCCATCTTGTTGCGCGCTCGATACGGGAACCAGAGCGGGCCAGTATGGCATAGAGACTACTGGATGAATAGACAGTCTTTCCTTCCGTGCCCCTTCCTCAGAGATACTCCTTGGCCCAGCTCACCGCCTGCAACCGGTTCTTGACGTTCAGCTTCTTGAAGACGTTGTAGAGATGGGATTTGACGGTGTGTTCGCTCACGAACAGGCTGTCGGCGATCTCGGTGTTGGAGGCCCCCGTCATCAGGTGACGCACGATCTCCTGCTCGCGGGCGGTCAGCAGCGTCTGCTGACGCTGAGGTTGCCCGCTCCCCTTGCGGTAGTAGTCCACCAGGTCGCACAGCAGGTGGCGCGGGATCCAGTACTCCCCCTGCAACACCTTGCGGATGCCGAAGACCAACCTGTCCAGCGTGTCCTGACGAAAGAAGAGCCCGCTGGTATGGGGCCACATCAGCAGCAGCTCTTTGTTGGTGCTGGTCGGGGCATTGAGCAACACGGCACTGGCCTCGCCAAAGCGCTGGCAGATGGCATTGCTCCACAGCTCCTGCTGGGTCGACTTGAGGTAGTCCAGATCGATCAGCAGCAAGGTTTTGGGGGCGCCCTCTGCAACGTCTGGCAGGTCATTCAGCTCCCCCACCAGCAAGATGGGCAGACTAAGCTCTTCACTGAGGTGACGCTGGAAACGGGAGGCTTGTGCGTTATTTTCGGTGATCAGCACCAGGAGGGAGTCGGGCGTCATCAAGAGAACTTCCTTGCACATTCGAGTCGGGGCTTTTTGGCAAGGAAGAGTACCAATCCCCCTCCTGGCTGCAGCATTAAAAAAGTATTAGACGCATCGGTGGCTCCTTTGAAGCCCAGCAATTTTCCAGCCAATACAATTGACTAGCACGCCCCCCCCATTTGGGGGGTCAAGTAGTGCCGGTGCGCACCATAACAGCTCCGCCCTCTTCACGCAGCCTGCCCCAGCCTCCTCCCCTTGCTGGTGACACCTTACCTCGGGTAAGTTACTCAGGCTGTGGCGATCCATTGACGCCACAGTGGCAGGGAAGATGTGCGCTCATGCCCGTCAACTGGTACTATGGCGGCCAAACGCTGCGGCCGATCCATGACGCCTCTGCCGGCAAGCTCCGGCGCAGCCAGGACACTGAAGAGAGATGACACCCAGCCAGGGCGCGCATCTCGTTGCAAACAAACGCATTATTGAATGGGCCCAGGCATCTGGCCTGGCCGGTATACATAAGGGTGGAAGAGAGATTATGGCCAGTCGAGGCATCAACAAAGTCATTCTGATCGGTAACCTGGGGCAAGACCCGGAAGTGCGCTACATGCCGAGCGGCGGTGCCGTGACTAACATCACCCTGGCCACCTCCGATACCTGGCGCGACAAGCAGACCGGTGAGCAGAAAGAGCGCACCGAATGGCACCGTGTCGTCTTCATGGGCAAGCTGGCCGAAGTGGCCGGCGAGTACCTGAAGAAGGGCTCCCAGGTCTATGTGGAAGGCAAGCTCCAGACCCGTAAATGGCAGGATCAGAGCGGCCAGGAGCGCTACACCACCGAGGTGCTGGTCGACAGCTTCACCGGTGTGATGCAGATGCTGGGTGGCCGTCCGCAGGGCGGTGGCCAGGGCATGGGCGGCCAATCATCCCAGGGCAACTGGGGCCAGCCGCAACAGGCTGCACCGCAACAGAACATGCAACGTCCTGCTGCCCCGCAGCAGAACATGCAACCGCAAGGCGGTTACGGCCGTCCGGCCCAGCAGCCGCAATCTGCCCCGCCGGTCTACAACGAACCGCCGATGGATTTCGACGACGATATTCCGTTCTAGGGCCGGTTTTTTTAAAATGTAAAGCGTTTTGTAAAGCGAAATGCCTAAAAACCCCGATATTTCGGGGTTTTTTC
>NZ_JAPCIQ010000091.1:0-16270 GCF_027707405.1 Aeromonas sp. QDB68
TGAGCGTTCACATTGGTCCGGAAATGGTGTTCACGTTGAATCGGAATTGGTGTTCATGATCGGCCGGAATATGCACCATCGAGACTACGACCGATCCATGACCGTTTGCAGAACAGAAGTGAACATCTCAGGGAGACGGTTCATATCTTCGCAATACGGTTGCAGTTCGGGTTCGAGGCCAATCAGTTCTATTGCCCCGCCACCAAAGCGAACAGCACAGACTTTGATGCCGTACTCTTTTGCTTTGGGTATTACCTGCCTCAGGTCACCGTCACCGTCAGTCAGAATAAACACCAGCTTGGTGTCCTCCTTTCTGTTGGCAAGATTCCCCATCGCGGCATAGCACGCCGGTCCAGTTTCAGTACCACCGCAAGGCATTGCGAGGTTACCCAGCACGCCTTTCGTCTCCCAGTCATGGACCAGTGTGCAATCATCGTTGAACTGAATGACAGACACAGAGAAGTCCTTGAGGCCTTGGAGGGCCTTGACCAGTGACGCGCAAGCAGTACCGGCACCGTAGTGCGTGGTGGGGTACATGGAGCCAGAGGTATCAAGCATGATCTGAACAGCAGCGGACGGTGTCCGTGTGCTCAGGGTGTGCTCAAACACTCTCAGGTTACCTGCGGGCAGACGAGCCAGACGACGACCGTTCAACTTGCCTCCAGCAGTGCGAGGGGTCGTTTTGCGGTTGCTATGACTCAAACACCATTTTTTAAGTGATGTTTGGGCAGCCTGGACGGCTTTGTTATCTACTTCGTACAGACATGCAAAGCGAGCGATGTCGCGCTTCATGGTCATCGACTCTTGGAAGGGGTCGCCTTCGGTGGGGTCAAACGTGGCATTGAAACGATTGTCGATGGCTTCGGCAATCCCGTCGCAAATATCCTTCGGGATCACTTCTTCGCCATTTTCATCGAACCACATCCAGTCGCGCTCCGGGTCGTACTCGGAACGTGAATTGGAGCTTTGCCCGCCACCTTGGGTTTGCTGATCTTGAGCGTTGCCACCATCAACATCAGACTGGTTTTCACCTGCCTGGTTGGATTGGTCGCTACTCTCATCACCATCTTCGTCGCTGTCGTCGCCACCGGAGTTACCCCCAGCTTGGCCGTCAGCTTCGTCGTCCCCATCTTCGCCGTCAGTGTCGCCAGCATTGCCTGCGTCACTGTCGGTGTCATCGGTGTCATCGGTGTCGTCAGTGTTGCCACTGTCTTGACCGTCACTCTCGCCCTCTTCATCATCATTCTGCTGCTGCTGCTGCTGCTGCTGCTGCTGCTGCTGCTCTTCCTTCGCTTCATCAATCAACGCCAACACCTCGATAGCGAGCTTGAGGGCCCCTGCTGTGCTGGTGAGATTGGATAATTGAAGGAAACATTCACCAAATTTGAAGTACAGCTCCTTTGAAACACGGGATTTCAGGATGCTAAACGCCAGATCGGCGCGTTCCTTCATGGCAACTTGGCTGAGCAGGTGGTATCTGCCTCCGAAGAGGAAGAAACTGTTAACGAGGCTATTCAGACCCATTCCCTGAGTAGGGATGGACCAGAAAGACTCATCCTCACACAGCGTTGATACCATCCGGTGAAGGTTCATAGCTGAACCCTTGTACCGCTTGCCGATGAGGCCTTCGATACGGATGTCTTCCAGCACATTGGTCATGTGACGGACGCTCTCACCCTTGGCAAAACTATCTGCAATGGCGGACCATTCTGTGAAACGGATATGACCGGATTCGTGGTCGATGTAACCATGAACCAGGTTGAGATCACGCTCAGTCATGTACTGATTAAGCGCGACAGACATCCACCAAGAACTGCCCCGTTTGGTGCAGTAGGTAGAGTTCCCGATCACAACTTTGGTATTTGCGCCACCAATGGTGGAGCCAAGTGTACTGAGTACACCCAAGTTCAATTTTTTCTTCATAGTAAATCCCTTAAAAAATTAAACCCTCCCGGAAAGGGAGGGTTGTCCATGCCAAACGGCTTAAATCCCGAAGGATTCCCAATCAACAACTGCGTTCGCATTCGCTTGCTGTGCAGGAGCCGGTGTAAACACAGGCAGCACAGAAGGCGAAGCGACGGAGGGGTTGTTGAAACCGAAAATGCTGTTGAGAGCACTGTCGTTCATCTCAACCTGGTTGTTGTTCATCCAGGTTTCGACGGCGTTGGGGTCGCTGAGGACCGACAGATATGCGACGAGCGCAACCTGTTTATCTCCAACGATCGGGGCAACCAGCGTAGATGCCAGGGCATCGAACTGGTCAGAGAAGGACTCCAGCGCGGGGTGAAGGATCGAGAAATCCTTGCACTTATCCGCGAGTCTCTTGATAGGCTTGATGGACTTTGGATCCACCTGTTGCTTACCAAGAATTTTGTCCTTTATTGCTGCTGCCTCTTCACAAATTTCCTGCATTGCTGCGTCAATAATCTCTTTGGCGGTGCCATTGAGATCGTCGGTCAGCGGCATGAATTTGCTCGGAGTGGGTAAAAAGATAGAGAAGCTAGCCCTAAAGCTTTGCCAATCTAACCGCACAGCATCAATTACCTTCTTCACTGGGTCAGGCTGTTGCGACTTATGGGCCTCAATTAAGAGGTCATAGTTCGGCATTAACAGATCAACGTTCATGAAGAACTTTTGCTTTTCAATTTCGAACTCAGCAAGCAGCTGGTCTAATTTATCAAGCGGGACAAGCGTGCCAGCACCCCAAGCAACGCCGTAGCTCTGAATGAGCCTGTCGATTGCATGGTAGCTTGCAGACCTGAATTTCAATGGAGACTTCGGGAACCATTCGACAGTACCAGCGTTAATTGCGGCACCGCTAAGATTCTCACCGTTCAGAACAGCATGAGCCCCTTTGAGGGTCTTTTTGCCATCATTTCCACGTTTGACCGGGGACTGAACCAATGCAAAACCAGATTTCACCAGAACTTCCATTTCGTTTGACATAGCAGTTTCCTTTTCGCCATTGGCGATTTGTGCCCGAGGGCTGGGTTCGTATCCACAGGGCGCAACTCATCGCACAAGCCATTGCTGACTGGTGTGGTGTAGATGCGCGTCTGGGAGGATTTAACTGGCCGGAATGGTCAGTTATTTAAATATGCTTACCAGGATGGTCGCATATTGATTACTGAATAACTGACCGAGTTGGGCAGTTATTTTGAAAGATGCTCTCCAGGGATGGAGGGCATATTCATTTTCAAAGACTCTTGTTGAGTTCTTTGGTTGTTATCTGACTTTGGGTGAGGTCGTTTCCAAGGATGCGCTGACTGATCGCATCGAAAACTTCCTTGTCCGGGTTAGATAACATATCGCGGTAGGCGAAATTCACAGCTTCAATAAACGGAGTGTTGGCTCCGAAAGTGATTGCTGCGTCTAACAGGTTCCGCTGGGTACGCATCGAATAAATGCTATCCATCGGTCTGTCTATATCACCGTCGCGGTTCGGACCTAAAGCGGCGTCGCGGAGCTCGTTAGCAACCTGGACCATAGTGGTCAGGAAGTTCTTACTGAGCTGCGGATAAGCTGCTTCAAGCATTTTCATTTCTTCACCAGCGGTCAAATACTTGATCTCCATGCCAGCCCAACGTGCTCTGAAAGCAGCGTCAAGGGGACGGGAGGACAAATACCGAACACTGGTGCCATCGCCAATCGTATTTGATGTTCCAAATACTTTGGTGTTGGGGTGCTTGTAAATCACTTCGCCGGTCTCGGGAATAGTGACTGGTTTTCCATCGGTGATAGCGTGCAAACGGGCGGATAATTCGTCGCTTACTTTGTCCACTTCATCCAACAGGATCCAGCCACCATCACGGTAGAGGCGCATGACATCACTCAACACATAACGGGTGATAACACCTTCACCTTGCGGATTGGGTATCAACTTCACGCCGCCATCAACAACTTCCGGTAACATACTGGCGTGACACTCAACTCTTGCGAGCGGAATGTTCAAACGAGCAGCCAAGAACATTACGAACTCAGTTTTGCCCGTTCCAGTCTCCCCTCTAAGAAGCAAACTTTGCTTCATGGTTGGAGAGGAGGCCCACAACATGCACTTGCGTGCTTCACGGACAGGTACCAGGTATCCGTTGGGAACATCAGGCACAAGGCGTTGATATTTCCAAGCATCGACACAGTGAGTGACCAGATTGGGCATTCCCAATTCCTGGAGCAGTACACTGGCAGACTCGGATTTGAAAACAGGCAGGCCGTTTCCGTTATTAATGCTTACTACAGATGCGTTGTTAGTGTTCATAAAAATCTCCTTGTCCTGATGGACTTGATTTATTAATTAATCCAGATGGATTCATGGTGGGTAAACAATATTGATATTGTCCAGAAGGGACATTACGGCTTGGGGTGACTGAAAGTTGTTCTACCAGGGCAGAATAAGCAATCAGTCCCAAGGATTAGAGGTCTAGCTTCAAGCACTCACGTACCTGATGTTTGAACTCAGCGAGTGAATGGTTGTATACGTCCAGCCAATCCACTCCTTTCTTGGTGATATTCTCTAAACCGTTAGGTTCGATAGGCACCAAGATGCGTACACATTTGCCAGCAGCTCTTAACCGGGTGGCTAATACTTCTGCTGAGGTCAGTCCTTGTCCTCCGTTGTAGTCGTTGTCGGCAAAAATAATCACCTTCTCAACTTCGTCGGGGATAATCACAGACTCTAAGAGTGCTGAGGAGTAACAGGCCCAGACAGGAAGTTTCGAACCGGCCATGACAGCTAAACCAGTTTCAATACCCTCTGTGAGTGCCAAGATGTTACCGCGAGGACCATTTTTGGTCGGTGAGAGTCGGATGGCGCAGCCATTGACTTCACCTTTCTGGGCAGGGGGAGGGAGCATCATCTTGCGATTTTTGCCCTTGATCCCGTGTCCATTTTCATCGAGGTAAATCCGATGCACCGTCATGATTTCGCCGTTAGGTTTTCTCATGATGCCAAGCAGTGCATTTTTGTGTGTTACTACATCATTCGCGTCGCGGTGAAATACTCCGGTTGCAATGCGTAAATCACTACATGCAAACGCAGGGATACCACGACTTTCACAATACGACTTGTAGAGTTGATGTCTGGCACTGGGAACGCTGCGATTAAGCAGGGCGTCGAGGGTGCCTTTCATTCTCTTCAACTCGTGTTCATCGATCTTCGGTACACAGCGGGTAACTGCACACTTGGGAGTCGACGTAGCAACAGCTGAACCACCAAGTAACTTGACGATCAGCTTTGCAGCTTTACCAGGATTGTTACCGCATTCAGGTTCAAGCTTCATTATCATGTCGATACCGGTCGCGATGCGTCCGAAATCGTTGTGATAACCTGCTCCTGTTTGCTCCCAATCCTTATAGAGTCGAAACTTCGTTTTACCATTACCTGTGAAGGGGCATGGCACTTGCGACAAGGTTCGATTTGCTGCGACCATTACGGAAGGATAGTGCTGAAATACTGAACCCCATCCACCGTGAGCACTGACAGTGTCAAGTGCTTGTTTAATGATAGACATACAAACCTCCTTGTTATTTATCCTGCAAACGTAAGAATGCTGGGGTATCCATAAAGCCCTCATCGTAGAGATTGATGACGGCTGGTGTTTTTGAAATGCGGATATAACGCTTGTGTTTCTTACCCGTGCTGAAAGCAAAGAGAGACTGCATTACACACACAAAACTAAAAACGATGGTGGTAAAAAAGCTGACGCTAATATTCTTGATAGAATTGAACATGGTAATATCTCCGTCCCAGAGGGAAGTGGTCTATAAAGTAAGAAACGCCTACAAGGTATTGGTCTATAAAGTAAGAAACGCCTACAAGGTATTGGTCTATAAAGTAAGAAACGCCTACAAGGTATTAGTCTATAAAGTAAGAAAAAAGTAAGAAACGCCTACAAGGTATTGGTCTATAAAGTAAGAAACGCCTACAAGGTATTAGTCTATAAAGTAAGAAACGCCTACAAGGTATTGGTCTATAAAGTAAGAAACGCCTACAAGGTATTAGTCTATAAAGTAAGAAATGCCTGCAAGGTGTACTGGGTCGTTAAACGCATAAATGCGCAGATGCGTGTTGCAGTCGCATAACACTGTATTGCAAGGTCTCCATCTTTAGATTTCGACCGTCCACATCCACCCGTGAGTTTCAGTGCGCCCGAGATTATCCAGTTGAGCTCGACTGGCGAGAAATGTTCAGCTAAAGCATTTTGTGCAATAGGAGAAGGGATTTCTCAGTTGGGGTAATCATTAACCAAGTTCAGTTTGCCGCTTGTGACGGCCTTGATAACATCAGTTGAGTAAGTACCTGATGAGTCCGACCGCTATGGTGGAGATGACCCAAGCAGCGGTGACGTAGGTGACCAGGTATTTCAGGACAAACATATTTCCTTCCAGGGTCACGCCGACGGTACAGTTCCAAGAACTCTGTTGAGAATGCTTGAAGCTGCTCCGAACCATATGTAACGCGCACTGGATGAGTCATGCTGAAAGGCCGCTCGGTGTGGAACGCGGTTGCCTGTCAGCCACTCGATTGTGGCGGCGTTGCTGGCTGTGAATGGAGAAATGCAGGAATAGCAAACCACCCCAGGTACCAACGTGTCCCTTGTGGACATCCATGGTCGTGGGGTGATTCGAAAGCGCAAAGCGCATAAAGACAGGTACGTGTAGCAGACTTGGCAGTGTGGCTGGATGAGCGACTGCGTTTTTACCTTGGCCAGCCCCGGAGGGCTGGTGCTTACTTTGTTCTGGAGTCCACGAAGGAACTCTTGGTGTCTTTCTACCGGCGTGACGCTGGTTTTTTTTGGACCCGACTAGGGGTTGACTCCACAGTAAGGGCGTATACCTATCCTGTCAAGTAACATCCATACATTCTATACATCGCCAGGTTTGAGGGCGATCTGTGTGATCGTCAAGGCTTGATCCAGCACCAGCTCGTTCAGGTAGATGCAGGGTTTGGCGTGGGAATGAAGCTCCAGCCGGTGAATGGCGCGGGTCATCCCGACATACATCAGGCGGCGTTCCTCCTCTATCGTCTCAGGGGTATCGGACTTGTTGGAAGGCAGCACCCCGTCGTTGCAGCCGATGATCGCGACGTTGTCCCATTCCAATCCCTTTGCGCCATGCAGGGTGGCCAGCGTCACGACAGTGGGCTCCAGGGTCAGCTCGGTCTTCTGCTTGATGGCATCGAGCTTGTCGACGAAATAGTGCAGCCTGGTGTGCCAACTACCGGTTGCAGCGAGCACGAACCCAATGACGGTCTCGCAGGTCTTAAAGTCGCCCTTTTCGAACGGGAGCTTTTTCAGGGTGTCCTTGATGTCTCGGCAATACTTGTTCATTTTGGCGAGGTCATCCGTGTCGCCGTGAGCCGCCAGTACCATCAGCAATGCGTTCTTGATGAGCCCGGGTTGCAGGTTAAGCGTTGCCTCAGCCAGGCTTAACCGGCCTATGTCCGTGAACGCATCGACCTCGTCGTGGTCCATCTGGAACATGTAGGATAACGCATAGTGCGAGTTCTGATCCGTGCGGCCATGGAGTGCCATCTTGAACAGTCGCAACATGCTGTCCGCCGCAGACTCTTCCCAAATTGACTGTCCGCCAATGCGCTTGCAGGTGATGTTCTCCTCTCGCAGCTTGAGCTCCATGACATCCAGGTACAGCCCATTTCGGCTCAGTACCGCCCAGCTCCCCTCGTGCTTCATGATGGAGTTGCTAACGGCCTGGAAGGAGATCTCACTGTCAGGTGCAGTGACAATGGAGATCTGGCCCGGGTGTTTGGCAGCGGCGTTCATCGCCTTAGCAATGCGGCCAGTATTGGCGCTGATCGTGCGCCCCGCCGCTTTGAGGATCATGGTGCCGCAGCGATAGCAGGTCGAGAGGTAGTAGGTCTGCGCCGCGAACTGCTCGGTGTACATGCTCATGATCTTGAAGCCGAGGCCGCCCCGGAACGAGTAGATGCTCTGATCGTCATCGCCGACGGCGGTCACCTTGATCCCGTGTGCAGCGTGCTCCCACAGCCACGCCAGTTGCACCTCATCGGTATCCTGGAACTCATCGACGATCATATGGGTAACGTTCAGGCGGCGAACCTTGTCAGCACGTAACCCCAGCACCACCTCCCGGCAAGCGATGTTGTAGTCAGTGTCATTTTGTCTCTCGCACCTGCTCATGTAGGCGCGGGTAATGGATGAGAGCGAGCTCAATACGAGGTTGCGGGTTTCTCGGTCGATGGTCTGCTTGGCTTCTTGAAAATCACCAAAGAACCCATCGTCCATCATGGAGTTCGTAATGGTGATGTTTTGTTTTGGGCCAAGGAGGAGTTTTTTGGCGTTGGGCAACTGCCGGTACTGCTCGCCGATGATTGCGTGGAAGGTCGAGACGCCGACCCGATCGAAATCCTTCTTGCTCAGCAGCAGCTTGAGTTTGCTGCTGATGCTGACCGCAGCGGCCTTGGTGAAGGTCACCATCCATGGTCTGGCCTTACGGTCTGCCTTCAATAGATCGACAATCGCCGCGATGCAGGTGGTCGACTTGCCCGATCCTGGTAGCGCGACGGCGAGGTTGTTTCCGCTACGGGTCATGACGGCATTGGCGATCTGCATTTGCTCTGCTGATAACATTTAGGTGTCCCTTGGTTGTTCCAGTGAATCATATTAATGTAGTATGACAGGACAAATACAGGCATTTTACGGCGGTGGCAATGGCGGACTTAAATAACGTGGCTACAGGCGCAAAGAACCAGTGCCAGCCTCGGGCTAATGAGCGGTTCTGTAAGTGCTGCTATGGGATTGTGGAAGCCGGTGAAGATGACACCTGTAGCGTGTGCGGCCAGCCCACTACGCGGCGTCTGAGCCGTATTCTCCGGGTGCTTGGCCCGCTGCTGTTGTCCGCCGTCTCTCTGTCCCCCCTTGCTACCGAGTGCCCGGAGCTCTATTTGACAAAGCGCGAGCCCCAGATTCTAGGGCCTGTATCTGGGCGCTTCTTCGAGTTGTGCAATCGGGAGTATGCCGTTCTTGTTTCAGAAGTAACTATGTCGCCTCTCTATGCGGTGGAGCGGTTGACGCCCGCGCAGATGAAGGGGGCCGATCAGATCACGCGATCACACGTTGAGTTTGGTGAGGATTACCGTTTGCCGGTTGAAGTGCGGGCGACCTCGTACAGCTTCTCCCAATCTGGGTGGGACCGTGGCCACCTCGCCGCCGCAGCTGACTTTGGCAGCAAGGCTGCACAGGATGAGTCGTTCCTGCTATCGAATGTCGTCCCGCAGTCCCCAAAAGTTAACAGAGGCGTATTCGCTGACATCGAGCGGGCGGTGCGGCACATTGCACACAAGAGCACTACCCATGTGGTGACAGGACCGCTCTACCTCGGCGCACCCCGGTATCTCAGCAATACCAGCATTGCGATCCCATCAAATCTCTACAAGGCGGTGTACAGTCCACAGGCCGGGATGGTTGGGGTCTACGTTGTCGGTAACGGCGACGATGAGACGTATTCTGTGCTGAGTGTCGACGAGTTCACTCGGCTGTCGGGCATTGATGTATTCCCAACGCTTCCCGATGATGTGAGGGCCTACAAGGCGTTGCCCAAGCCGTTTTCGCGGGAGGTCGCCTACTGAGTTACCCGCTGATCCCATAGCTGATCGCCCCCAGAACCCGCCTTTAAGTCGAGGGCTCCCCACGCGGAGCCATTTGTTGTTGCATCTGTGTAAATTTCACTTGCAGCCAGTCTCATTTATGGCCAACGATCATGCTTAGGCAATGGATTGTTAGGTGACTTGAATGCGTCGAGTGAACTTTGTGGTGCGAGATGTGGTTCGCTCCACCCTGATCGGCGGGTTGATGGGGCTGGGTGGCGGGGTGATCCTCAGTGGCTACAGTCCTTTCATGTGGCTAACGATGGGCACCTGTGGCGCGGCGGCGGGGGCCTCAAGGGCGGTACATTGGAAGCACCGCCGATTTAGGCTGATCCGGCGGCTACGCGGGCTGGAGGTTGATGGTAAAAAGAGGAGCCTGTGATTTAGGCTCCTTTTTATCTCTGCGGTTATCAGGTGTTCGGGATCACCTTGAACACCACCTCGTCGTTGTCTGCCAACTGACTGTTGGGGATACCATCAATCCGGTAGGTCAGGGTCACACCGCTGCCGTCTGCCTCAATCTGGCTGATCCGGTGGCTCCAACTCAACTCGGAACTACGTGCCGTGGTATCGGTTTTGAGGCAGCGGACGCTGTCGTTATCCTGGTTACAGAACGGTATGTCGTAGATGGTCACCCCGGTAAGGCCGAACTCACGCGGCATGAGACGGTTGGTGTCAGACATCGTCGGGGCCATATGAGAGGTCTTACGGAAGTTGACGCTACTCATAGTCCGGGTCTTGCCGACCCAGGCCCCCAGCTTGAAGCTCTTCACCTCGCAGTCATCGACAAGGCCGACGATCTTGACGGTGGCGCTGACACTCACCGTCTCTTGAAGGCCTGGTTCTATCTTGATGTCCGACACCTGGCTGACATCGTACCGCTTGTGACACTCTGGACCAGCTGCGAGCGCCAGTTTGCTCCCCAGTTCGGTGGTGGCTAGTCCACTGCGAATGGTGGCAGTGTTGCCAGCCATTGCCTGCAAGGCAGCGTACTTGGCCGCAGCGGCATCGGACAGGGCGGTGTTGCTTACCGGATTGGTGTTCGCAGCGTCGGCCAGCTCCCCCAGGTGGGCTTTCATTGTCGCGTTCTCGGCGGTCAGCTTGCCAAATTCCTGCCCGGTCTTGTTATCCAGATCGAAGGCCATGGCGACGCGCATTTGATCGGTGCCGACGGCATAGGCAGCCACCACCTTGCTACCCACGATCCCGGCCTGAACCAGCTGCAACTCCTGAGTCTGTTTATCACCCTTGAAGCTGGTCACCCGGGCGATGGTGCCGCGCTGCTGCTTGAGCGCCATGTCCTGCAATTGAGGGGTCATGCGAGCAACGATCTGCTCTTGTGTCTCACCTGGTCGCACATCGGTTACCGCTTCCACCGTGACCGTCTCGGCAGCTGCCGTACCAGCAGCGAGCAAACAACAGAGGGTAACAGCTCGTTGTCCCTGATGGAGATTCATGATTCGTAGCCTCTCAGTGTTGACGATGGACATAAAGTAGCGCATTTTTTGACGTTTAAAAAACGGTTTCATCTATTCTCTGGGGATATATTGATGTATTCTTTAACCCAGGCCATCAGCCGATCATTGGCCAGCAGTACAACCTCAGTGGGATGCTGTAGAAGTCCACGAAGGAAAATGTGCCAGGCGGGGAGTGATGTCCGGTCATCGTGGCAAAGCTCATCGGCTGCAAGCGTTCGTGCAGCTGGAGAAGAGGGAGTGGAATATGATGAGAAAAACCTCCACTTATGGCAAAGCCATTATCTTTGTTGTTATTGTTTGGATGGTCAGCGAGATTTTTAGCTTTCCATCAGTAATGCGCCAGCCCGACACGCAAATAAAACTTATGAACGGGTCATTTTCATTTAATGGGTACTTTGACAAGTTATTAAATAATTATAATAGACCGTCCACGGCTCCGAGTGGCTTTCCATGGCCAACTACAGCTGCATATATTCAAGGCTTCGAAATTCTTAATGTCGGAGGGCTGTCATCAATCACTATTGATAATAGCCGAAAAGAACACGATGTATTTGTGAGGGTGGTTGTCCATACCGTGCAGGGTAATTTCCCTGTCCGTCAATTTTATATTCCAGCATTTGGCTCATTCACTGCTAAACAGCTTACCCCAGGCGAGTATGAGATCCGCTTCCAAGACCTTATTACCGGCGAAATGAATAAATTTGCGCCACATCGTTTAGAGGAACGCATGACGGATGCGGGGCAGGTCATTGGCCAAGGTTATACCGTTACCCTATATGGCGTAATTAACGGAAATGCGCCAACGGCACGAATGTCGAAAGATGAGTTCTGACCATGGATAAAGGTGCCGGTATTAAATAGAAGAATGGCCGCCAAGTTGAGCCAATCAAATTGGCGATATGATTGTTCAGATTTGCAGTTTGATGGAGTGTGTCAGGATGATGTTGACCAGAGCGGCACTACTGGTGCTCTCAATGGCGGGCCTTTACGCCTGTGGTGGTGGAGATGGCGACACAGGGCAAGATTCAGGCATAACGCCCTCGGCGGCCCCAAGCAGTGTGCGAGAGGCATTATTGAAAATGGATGCCGATGGCACCGCGCCAAAGTTAAACCGCGATGCAGACGTAGCAGGTACGGATGTGGATGGTAATGGTGTACGTGATGACCTGGACGCCTACATCAACTCACTACCAGATACTGAACCCCAGAAAAAGGCATTGAGACAGGGTTACAGGGTGCTCAGGAACCTGCTGCTGCTGGATACGACGGATACCACAGCTGTCCTCGATGGTATGAGAAATTCTGCCGCTTCTATATGGTGCATCTACTCACGGTATGGCTCAGATGCCAACAAAAAGTCAGGGGAGGTGGAAAAATATACAGTCAACACGGAAGAGCGATTCAAAGCCTATGCCCGGTTTAACGCTGCCGCCAGCGGGCATTCCGCAGTCATGCCGAGGGGGGATGGCTGTGATGAATAAGATGATCAACATAGCGTAATTGCCGTTGCAGTCCTGGCAGCCTAGTCCCCCACGGCTCATGCGGTGAATCTATGCGTTGGCAAGGGGATCACATTCCAGCATTAGGCTCATTCACTGCTAAACAGCTTACACCAGGCGAGTATGAGATCCGCTTCCAAGACCTTATTACCGGCGAAATGAATAAATTTGCGCCACATCGTTTAGAGGAACGCATGACGGATGCGGGGCAGGTCATTGGCCAAGGTTATACCGTTACCCTATAGCGCCAACGGCACGAATGTCGAAAGATGAGTTATGACCATGGATAAAGGTGCCGGTATTAAATAGAAGAATGGCCGCCAAGTTGAGCCAATCAAATTGGCGATATGATTGTTCAGATTTGCAGTTTGATGGATTGTGTCAGGATGATGAGGAGAAGCACATGAAAGAGGATTGGATTGGCCAGCGGGTTTGGTACCCGATAGACCGGGTTGACTACGGAGAAGGTGTGGTGATCTCTGTCGATGAAGACGCCGGGATCTGTAAAGTGCTGGACGATGACGATGGCCACACTTACCACGGGCAACTTGAACTGGTGGAGCGGATCGAACTTGACGACAGCCCAGCCTGGTCGCTTTTTTAGCGCCCCTTTTTGGGTTCAAACCAGAGCAGCCAATGTATGCCATCTGACATTGTGCGGCCTTTGCTGGTTCTTACTTCTCAAGACGCCATCAGTGTCTTGGCGGTACGACCAGTAATCTAAAGATTGATACGCTAAGGGTGTTTGTGAATGATACCCTTTTATAGACCGTTTCATATGGTGTATAATGAAGGTTATATGTCATATGAAATATAGGGGCTAAATGAGGACTAATCTATGAGTTTACGCTGCGGGTTCGATACCTACGAGATCAGTGACACCATGATCGTGCTGATAGACCGGAATGAGACCGGGTTAGCCTCGGTGACCAATCAGGCCGATGAGGTGGTCACCTGGTTGCAACTCCACCTGAACGGTGGGATCGGTTTGCGCCGGGTCTATTACCGCGATAGCGACGGCAGATTTGATGAGTTGGTGGTCAAGGGTGGCCGGTTCGCCAGCTTTCGCGCCTGCCCCCCCAGCCAGCAGCAGTATTTTCGCTCGCTCTACTACGCACAGCAGGAGTCGGTATGAACGAGTTGGTTCTGACTGATAACAGCTCGGGGGGCCCGCTGCAACTGGCTTGGGACCAGATGCGGCCCGACGATCTGAGTACCCTGATGCGCCAAGGGTGGTTGCGTGGGGTCCGGCTGGAGCAGGATCCCAACGTCCAGATCACGATAAGTCGCTTCATGCGCGAGTTTATCAGCCATCTGGAAAACCGCGCCACCCGCACCGCCCGGCAACTCCGCTGCATGTGGTTCCAGTTCGAGGCGTGGTGTCGTGAAAAGGAGCTGACCTCACTCCCAGCGGAACTGGAGACGGTAAAGCGTTATCTCTCACAGCGAGCCCTGGACAAACACAGGAACACACTCGGCATGGACCGCTGGGCCATCTCCCGCATTCACCAGGAGTGCGGATGCCCCGATCCGACCGCTGACCGCACGATACGGAACATGCTGGGTGATTATACCCGCGACAAGGTGCTCAATGGCGAAACCATTAAGCAGGCTACCCCGCTGCGCGAATACCATCTGGACGAACTCGACAGGATGTGGGGAAACAGCCCGGTTCTGGCCGACCGGCGGGATCTGGCCTTGCTGACCCTGGCTTACGAGACCCTTCTGCGGGCGGCGGAGGTGGCTCGGGTCAAGCTCAACCACCTGACGATGAAGCCCGATGGCAGCGCGGTGCTCACCATCCCGCTAACCAAAACCAATGTATCGGGCGATCCTGACGTAACCATCCTTTCCCGGCAAGCCATGCGGTTGATCCGCGAGTATTTCAGCCTGGCGGGGCGGGTGTTCGATACCAAGCTCGATGATCCGCTGTTTGCTGGCATCAACCCAGAAGGCTGTTCAGTCAAAAGGGTGAGGCACCTGGGCTACTCCACTGTTCTACGGATCTTCACCCGTGCCTCGACCGTGCTAGCAGTGGAGGAGTTGGGTATCCCGCCATTTACTGCTCACTCATGCCGGGTTGGGGCCGCGCAAGACCTCGCTGCATCCGGTGAAAATGCCTTGAAGATCATGATGTCCGGTCGTTGGAAAAGTGAAGTGATGGTGATGAAATATTGCCGAAGCATCTTTGCTGAGGAAGGCGCGATGGCCAAGCGTCGTGCCAACCGGAGCTAGTAGAACGGCGTGGATGTACCGCAAGGACAATGACAATACGGACGAAAGAAGGCCGAAGCCAACAACACAGAGGCACCACAATGGGTGCCGATAAGAAGGATTGCAGACATGGCGTTTAAGGGAACATTGGTGCGCTGGAACGGCGACAAGGGCTTTGGGTTCGTGCGATGCGACATGGATCAGAAGGAGTATTTCGTCCATATCTCGGCCTTCCCCCGAGATGGTGTGCCGCCCCGGCTCAATGAGAGCTTGAGCTTTGAGATTGGGGCCGGGCGCGATGGCCGCCCCAGAGCCGAGTCGGTGCGCCGGGCCGGTAGCAGTGTGCCGCCCAGAGTCCTCCATCCACATCGAGCGCCGAGCAAGCCCCAGGCTCAGCGTCGTCCTAAGCCGCGTTCATCACGCCCGAGGTTTACCTCGTTGCTGATGAGTGTGGCGTTGCTGGCGGGCGGCTACTTGGCAGCCAAGCCATTTCTGTCCGGCCATGGGTCGCACCCCATCGCGCAGGTGAGCCAGGCCAACTCAAGCGGCGGGGATGAGCAGCAGGAAGTCAGGGTGGATGTCGCAACCAGCCGATTCCGTTGCGATGGTCGGCAATATTGCAGCCAGATGCAAAGTTTGGAGGAGGCGCAGTTCTTCCTCGACAACTGCCCGAACACCAAGCTAGATGGTAATTACGACGGCGAACCCTGCGAGGCGCAGTTCGGCCAGTGATCGCCTGCCTTGTTGTCCCTTGAGAACAAGGGCCCCGACACGATAGGCAGGTCACCGGTGCAGTGCGATGCGCGAAAGAGCAAATCAAAACAGCAATATGATGAATCACATTGTGAATATGATGGGGCCACGGTGAGCGTTGCCCCAGATTTACCATTATTTCCTCCGTGGACATCGACCAGATACAGCGGTCTGGCTCCCAGAAGACCATCATATCGAAAATATGAAGCATCAATATCGCAATATGATTAGGCGGGGTTCAGCTCATCCGCTGTCCCAGGGCGGCGATAGAGGGCAAAGGCCATCTCGATAGGCAGCTCTATCCTGGCTCCGATGGCGTCGAGTCTTTGGGGCCTGTCCGCCTGCTTGTTCGCTTCCACGATGTTGTCTTGGCTGTACTGATCCAGCAGAAGAAGTCCAAACCTCCCTCTATATCCTGCCGTATCTCCCCGAGGGCGAATGCGAGCTCGGAACTGCTCCCCGGTAAAGGTGCGTTTCTGCACCCGATCGCTCCCTGCATAGTCATAGAGGTCTGTGGTGCTGACCGACAGGGTCAGGACCAGTGAGTCCGAGCTTAGGCTAAACCGAGATAGTGGCGGGAAGCCCAACTCGCTTTAGCTGTGTGGCCAAGTCCTCATATACCTCCCTGGGGGAACCGCAGAATTCGGAAAAAATCGTACGCTAAGCTAACGGTGTTCTCGTGACAGCTCTTTGACTAGGCTTTC
>NZ_JAPCIQ010000092.1:0-14880 GCF_027707405.1 Aeromonas sp. QDB68
TGCAAAGTAAACTGGATGGCTTTCTTGCCGCCAAGGATCTGATGGCGCAGGGGATCAAGATCTGATCAAGAGACAGACGTAAGCCTTGGCGAACGATCATTATAACACCCAGTATTCTCAATAAATCTATTGTAGAGAAACAACATCGCTCTGTGATCTTTCTTTTCAAACCACAAGTTATTTTGAGTTCCCATACCAACCTCCATCAAAAAACTTCAAACAATAAAGTCACGAGCCTCGCACATACAACCCCCTCCAGTTAAGCCTCAATTGAGGCATGGAGATCCCTTTGGGTCTTTGTTGTTGCGTTATTTGTGTGTAGATATTATGATTTTTTTTAGTATATCTCAATGTCATTCGCACAACATCTAAAGAAGGAAATGTGTCCATAAAATGATGATTTAATGTATCTATATGCGTGCTAAATGAAGATGCGAACACTCTTGAACCCCTTGCAAAACGCCTCTTTTTTTCCCTAGTCTACGTCCTGCTTGAGTCATCAACGAGAAGCCTTCGCCACCATCAATGCAACCACCTCATATGCTGACCCTAGATCGCGGGTCATCATCATTGGCCTTCCTGATCCCCCCGTACCGAGGCTGATTACTGTTTTTTTCAACCCCCAATCCCTTCTGATGAACGAAACCCATACCATCAGGAGTACACCATGAACACGTCCCCCAAAGTACTGCGCATCAAAGACGTTATCCAAAAGACCGGCCTTGCCCGCTCAACTATCTATGACCGTATCAGCAAGAAATCCCCTCGTTATGACCCAAATTTCCCAAAGCCACTTAAGTTGGGCTTGTCAGCTGTCGGCTGGTTTGAACATGAAATTGATGCTTGGTTTCAAGTACAAGCATCAATGAGGGGGTTTTATTGAACAGCTAAATTCTCCACAGGGTAGCATGAACACATGCCATCAATATAACTACATCTTGCCAAATTCATTATGATGCAGAGCTCCTACTGCAAGTAGGAAGTAAAGCTGACGTAGCAATAATTACCCTAAACATCATATGGATGACGTTAATACACCAATGCTCATCATGAATAACATAGCCCCCTCTCACTATTTCACTAAGCATCTTGTACCTGTGACTCTGGCGATATGAATTCGTAGGAGGGGGAGCTTTATGTTATTTGAATTCATTCATCATCTGAAGTGACTAGATACATTAACCATTTAACATCTAAGTTAGCTACCTATTCACTAAACACTCTTCAAAGAGGGATTACTCATGTCTACAGATATCCTGCACTTCATTCATCAATTGGAAGTAAGATACCCATTATTCAGCATCCATGCTTTCCAAAAAGCAATGGATGCAGTTACCGAACATTACTATCACTACCGAGAGGCTAAATCAGCTCATCCTTCCGTTGAGCTGTTCCTGCAATCCTTCTATCGTTACCATGACCTTGATGTATACGATGAATGTTTATCTACTGAAACACGTAATGAGCTAAATGACGTTCTAAGTGATTTTATGCATCAACTGAGGTCACCACGTCATCAGAAGCAATTACACAACCTAAAACGTGCAGATAAGCGTAATAGCGATAGCATCCAGAAGTACATTAACGCTCTTTTTGATAAATATGCCAGATTACTAGTAGTCAGAGTGGATGTTCACTTTAGAGATGACGTAACCCTAGAGGAGGCTCAAGAGGAACGAGAGTATTACTTGCGTACTATTAAGCGCAAGTTTACTAGATTAGTAGGCTATATCTGGAAGTTAGAATATGGCGAAAGTAGAGGCTATCACTATCACATCGCGTTTATATTCAATGGTAAATACATGCAAAACGATATTAAGATTGGCCGTTTGCTGGGAGAGCGTTGGCATGCAGGTAGCTATTACAACTGCAATGCTAAGCGGTCTCAATATGAGGAATGGGGAACGGATGGTATCGGAATGATACATCGAAGTGATGACGAGAAGCGACAGAAGCTATTTCAGTATGCCATGAAATATCTAGTCAAAATGGACGAGGCCGTGTTGGCTCAAACATGTGGACGCTCAAATAGGATGGGTAAGATGGAGGTGCCTGGTAGGAGAATGAGGGTTCTCAGGGTCTCTCTGGAGTAGTATCTTATTGGCTCCCGACCTGGAGCCACGAATGACCATCGAGCAACTTGCCAGATCCACACGCGGCGTCTTTGAGCTGCACTACGAGAGCCTAACTGGTCTACCCTTCTTCACCAGTTTCCCCCTGAACTGCTGTCAGGGGGCTTCTGTGGTGTTTGGAATGTTGGTGAGTCTTCTGCCCACACAGCACACTGTGACTGTTGTCAAAGGCGATACCAGGGATCGCCGAGAGTCGCACTACTGGCTAGAGATCGATGGGCTGGTCTATGACCTGACCCTGGATCAGTTTCAAGAGTCGTTGGGTAACCGATTTGACGGGATAGATACCCCACTATATGGGGCAGCAAAACATCCACTACGGATGCACTTCTTCTACAAAGAGCGACATTCTGCCGTCCTAGTGTTCAGTATTTTTTGCCAAAGGCATGCCAACTCTGAGGGAGTCGATGCCGCATTGCAGTTCGTTCGCAGTAAGCTAGCCAATCTCAAGCCATCGGAGATAGCGCTGCCTATGGCTACAGCGAAGCTCCGGACTAAACGAACGATAACCGAAATTCGACAAGGGAAATGTCATGTTCCTGAACTCTGAGAATTACCTCTATCGGGTAAGGCAGCTAGTTGGCAGCAGCCAATATCTGGATCTAGCCATCGCTTTCTGGGGGAATGGTGCTGAAAAGCTGTTCGATAACTGGCACGGCGAACGCCTGCGTATTGTCTGCAATTTAATGAGCGGAGGTACCAATCCACTCGTAATCCGCCAGTTGAAAAATATGAAGCACGTAGAAGTGCGATGCCTGAACAGTCTGCATGCCAAGGTCATGTTGAGTACGTCAGTTGCGTTAATAGGATCGGCCAACTTTTCCACAAATGGTTTGGGGCTTGAAGACGATGAGAGCCGTCTTTGGCACGAGGCAGGCCTGTTTACTCGCGATCTCAAGCTGTTGAATGACGCCAAGGCTTGGTATGAAGCTATTTGGCGAGAAGCAAAACCTGTTAGCGAGGAAGCTTTGCTACAAGCTGCTAAAAACTGGCGAAAGCACCGCGGCCATCGCCCTGCATTAGGGGAATTAACGTCGCTTGTAGGACAACCGGCTGCAGCATTGCGAGATCGGCAAGTCTATCTTGCCATTTACTGGGAAAGTGCAAGCCCTCATGCTTTACAGATCTTTGCGGAGGTCCTGCATGATCTTGAACTGACCGACAGGAGCATGCGCCGTGACATCGACTTCTTCGAAGATTGGCCAGATGACGAAAGTAATGCATTACCAACCGATGCTTACATCGTCTGCGTCCGTTACGGGAAAAATGGAGGAGTCAAAGTCGAAAATGCGTGGATGAGAGACCCTGAACTCGACAAAGAACCGCTCAAAATTCTCAGGAAAAAACACCAAGTGGCAAGTTGGTCTTTCCCACAACAGGATCAGGCTCTGCTGGCAAAACGACTAAAACCGTGGTTGAAGGCACTCAAGCTCAATGATGAGCGCTTATTCGATAACGGCGCCCTCTGCATTCCGTTATTCGAATTCCTTGCTTGGGAAGAACACAATATGGAACAGGTTAAAGGTCGAACTACTTTGGGTAATAATGCCTAATGAAATTAAGACTCGGCCCAAATGGTTTCCATTTATTCGATCGCTCTTCAGGTATGAATGTTCTATTAGATGAGATGCATCCGACAGAAGCATCGTGGTCTAAGTCCCCCCGACAAGTATCCATTGCACTAACCAATGTTTGCGACCTTCGCTGCAGGTACTGCTACGCGCCGAAGCACAAGGCATCACTGCATACAGACTCGGTGATCCGGTGGTTGAAAGAACTGGATTCTGAGGGGTGCCTAGGCATCGGATTTGGCGGCGGTGAACCAACTCTGCATCCTGACTTTGTCAACATATGCAAACGGGTTGCGGGAGAGACTCAGCTCGCGGTCACATTCACGACTCATGGTCATCGTCTGACCCCAAAGCTGGTCGAGAGCCTCAAAGGCTCGATACACTTCGCACGTATTAGCATTGACGGGGTAGGTAACACCTATGAAAGACTGCGCGAGAAGCCGTTTGCGCATCTGCTTCGATGTGTGGATTTAATCGCATCCCTATCTCCTTTTGGGATTAACGTCGTAATCAACGAGCACACGGTTACAGAACTTGACGCCCTAAGCGAGCTCGCCCACAAGGTCGGAGCCAGCGAATTACTGCTGCTTCCTCAACAGGCGACCACCATGGTTCCAAATATTGATGGAGTGGTGGGCCAAGCACTTCAGGAGTGGGTCTTCAACTACAAAGGCAAGGTTCGCCTTGCTGTCAGTGAAGCGGGTGCGTCCGGTTTGCCTACGTGCGACCCTCTCCCCAATGAGAGAGGCCTGCAGGCTTATGCGCACATAGACGCTTCCGGGATGCTGCGCGCTAGTTCTTACTCGCCTATCGGCACGAAGATTGGAGATGTTGGCGTTCTGTCAGCACTGGAGCAACTCAGAAATACCCTCGAGATAAAACGAGAGATGCAATTATGAAAATTTGGAACGGATATGGTTCTGAGCACTCGATGAACCTGGTTCTTATCGGGAGGTTCAAACGAGCGCAAGACGCAGAAAAGGTTGAGAAGGATATTGAAAAACTCAGCGTTCAGGCTTCCAAAGATGACTGTGACGCCATCTCTTTTGCAAAACCAGAGGATCAAAAATTTTCAGATGACATGCTTTCTTTGCTACGCAGTCTGAACCTCTACACCTTAGGACCAGCTGACCTTGGGCAGCTGATTTCTGACCATCGCCTCAAACGTAAAAACGACCAAATCACTGTTACGACAGACGAGTCTGAGGTGTCTGCATTTGTGAAGCTCTTCATTGATGCAGGGGCGAAGGTCGAAATCTTCTCGGCGCACGACTACCCGTCCGATCCCGCCAACGCCAGCTGACAGAGAGAACTCCATGCCTGAAGCAAATTGGAATGTATTCAGAAGGTTGCCCGGAGCACCGGAGGAGAACTTCGAGACGCTTTGTCGCGCTCTGGTGCGCCGCCACTACGGACGCTTCGGTTGTTTTAAACAACTTGCGAACCAGCCAGGTGTGGAGTTCCACCTCCAATTGTATGGGCCTTGTGATCTCGGAGCTCCACCACGCTGGATTGGCTGGCAATGCAAATGGTATGAGCTGACAAACGGAGAAGACTTGGGGGCTACGCGCAAAAAAAAGATCATCGAGGGCATGGAGAAGACGCGTAAGCATGTGCCAGGAGTGACCGATTGGAAGCTTTGGACGCACCACACGCTGACAAAGGGGGACCAAGAGTGGTTCTTCGCACTTGAGAAAGACCACTTCCCCAAGTTGAAGTTGGAGCTGCTGACGGCAACGGACATCGAAGACCTCCTGGTGGGGCCGGGAGCACTACTTCGAGAAACCTACTTCGGCGAGCTAGTTCTTACACCTGCGCTACTTGCTGAGCAGCATAGACTCGCTGCAGCTCCATTCAAGCGCCGATACCAACAGGAAGTTCATGTTGTCGTTGGGGCAGAGGAGAAGATATTCAAACTTCTGGGGAGCCAGGGCGCGTGGGAATCGCTGGCGAAGCTCTCAAGCGACCTCAAAATGAATGCCACGCAAATTGTTTCGCTCACGAGGAAACTCAAGACTGATCTCAAGGCCGAAGTCGACTCATTCTTGGCGCTAGCTACTAGCTTGGCGGGCCTGCTAGATGACTTGCATATAGCGCTCGGCAAGGGCGACTTTGACGCGGTACTGCAAATGCTGGCGGTAAACCCGCCGCAACCAGTGCGCTATGACAGGCTGCTCTCTAAGCTGCGTGGAGCTCGTTCAGGTGGAGCGCCGTTAACCGCGAATCTGGTCGCGGACATCCACGCAGTTTCTTCGGTAATACGTAGTCTGGAGCAGTCAATCGGTCTTCGAGCCGTGGCAGTGCTTGCCGCTGCGGGTGAAGGAAAATCCGAGCTTGCCGTCAGGGTGACGCAGCCAGATGGCGATCTCCCTGGTGGTGTCTTGCTGCTGGGCAAAAACCTACAGGCAGGCCAGGGGCTTGACGATCTTGTATCAGCTTTCAAGATTTCTGGCAGGCCAGCGGAGAGCTTCGACCGGCTGGTTGAGGCCGTTGATGCGGCGGGCCAGCGTGCGGGCAAGCGCATCCCAATTGTCATCGACGGTCTGAATGAGTCAGAAGACCCGAGAAACTGGATGGATGAGCTCTTCCGGGCAGATGAGCTTCTGAAGGACTTTCCGTACGTCATGCTGGTTGTCACGCTACGCAATGAGTTCGCACAGATATGCCTGCCGGAGGAGTTTATTCGAATTGAGCACAGCGGGTTCCAGGAAGACCTGCAGACAGCTATCGACAAGTACCTTAAGTACTACAAGATTGACGACACCGACGCTGATCTGCCAGTCGAGTTCTTGCAGCACCCTTTGACGCTGAGAATTTTCTGCGAGGTGGCGAACCCTCGGCGCCAGCACGTTGTCGGAGTGGAGGCGCTGCCCAATTCGCTTGCAAGCCTGTTCGAAGAACACTTCAATAGAGTCGCCGATCGAATCGCCGAGCTCTCACCGACGGCGCGTCGCATCTATCCAGAAGAGGTCCAAGATGCGCTTCTGACGATCGCTGGCCTCCTTTGGGAGAGTAACGCGAGAAGTGTGGAGTTTAAAGCTGCTCGAGCAGCAGTTCGAGACGTGGGCCCTTGGGACGTCAGCGTCATTCGTGCTCTGGAGTCAGAAGGCATTCTTGTTCGAACGACTTCTGGAGAAGGGGGCCAAGGAATCGCATTTGCATACGACCTGATGGCCGGGCATATGATTGCGCGCCACCTGCTTTACAAGCCTGACTTGGCACAGTGGCTGCGAAGCGATGAAGGTCACGCAAAACTCCAATTCCGTGCTTCAGGGTCGCATACTTTCGCCTTCGACGTGTTTAGGGCACTTGTTGGCCTGTATCCGCAACACCTCGGTAGGCACCAGTTGTGGCAAGATTTGTCGGACGAGAAACTCGTTATGAATGCTCTGTTGTTAACGCCGCAATCAGACCCAAGATACATCGGTCGTGAAACGGTGGAGCGATTTGCACACGCAATGCAGGAATCGAAGCAGTTCGCACATATTGCTTTCACGAGACTTCGTGGCACTAGGGCAGCGCGAGCGCATCCATTTGACATGGACTTTTTGCACAGCGTGCTGTTGTCCATGTCCAATACGCAGCGCGATCTATTCTGGTCGGAGTGGGTTCGCGAAAAGTCTGAGGAAGTTGAGGCCGATTTCAAGTTTCTGTCGTCCAGATGGAAGTCGGATTGTCTTGACGAGCGAGAAATACGTCGGGCGCGCTGGGTTATGTGGACACTGACGTCGACGTCCAGAAGTCTACGAGACCTAGCTACCAAGACTTTGTACGAATTTGCCATCAAACAGCCAACAGTTTTTTTCCAGCTGGCTGTCGAGTCAATTGCCGTTTCAGACCCGTACGTCCCCGAGCGGATGTTCGCCGTAGTCTACGGTGCGGCACTGAGCACTTGGTCGGATACCTGTGCTGTAGAGATGCGCGAGGCTCTGCCTAGAGTTGCCCGTGAGATTTATCAAGCGATGTTCGCACCTGGAGCGCCGTATCCTACTTGGCATGTTTTATATCAGCAGTACTGCCTGGGAACCATTGCCATCGCAAGAATGATTGATCCGGGCTGCTTGTCTGAGGAAGAGGTGGCTCACCTCTTTCCCCCCTTTAGCCGACTACCCAATCCGTTTGAGAACACGCCGCTGTATGATCAAGTGATGATCGAGGATGCGAAGAGTGAAGCGATTCGAATGGACTTCGGTAACTACACCATTGGGAGACTGATTCCAGGTCGGGGGAACTACGACGACAGCCATCCAGAGTACCAGCGGGTGTTGTCGTTAATCGTTTCGCGAATGCTGGTGCTTGGCTATAACCCCGAGGCGTTCGAAGCAGTTGACCGACACAGGAACCCTGGTCCCCGCAGTGGCGGTGACAAGCACAAGGTCGACAGATATGGGAAGAAGTATAGCTGGATCGCTTACTTCGAGATGTGGGGTGTCAGATGCGCACAGGGTCTCCTTGCCGAGTCGCGCGACGCTCGTCCCTCAGATGCGGATATAGACCCAACATTCCCGCCCGAAGCTGCGAGAATCAGCCTTCAACTCCCAGATTTGTTCAGCGGCCAACCTACAGATGTTGGCGACTGGATAATGAGAGGGCCGCAACCAGACTACAGCGGCATCCTCGAAATAGAGAGTATTGATGGACTGACGGGACCGTGGGTCGTACTTGATGGATTCCTAGAGCAGGGTACTCCCACCGATGATCGACAGATCTTCACCTTCCTCCGGGGGGTATTCGTGGACAGCGAAGAAGTCGACCGTTTATGCACGTTGTTTACTAGTCTTGATTACCCCGGCAATCATGCTATTCCGGAAGAGCCAAGCTACTACTACATCTATGCCGGTGAGATGCCTTTCTCCACGATTCCGGGACTGCTTGCCGCTGATGAGCAAGAAGGGGACCACTACGAATATATGGTGTCTGCTGAACAGTGGTCAGACAATGGTGTCGCAGTCGATATTCCAGTGCAGAAGTACAACTGGGAGAGCTACCACAGCGTGGTAAACCAGGTCAGCGGTGTGAGCCTGCCCGCTAAGCATATTTGTGAGGAACTTAGTCTCAGGTACTGCGCAAACACATGGGACTTGCACGATGCTTCAGGCGTGGCATCCCTGTACCGTGAGGTTGACGAACACGGCTCGCAGGCAAATGGTTCTTTCTGCTATCTACGTCGTGACCTTCTTGACAGCTACTTGACAGAATCTAACAAGGTGCTCGTGTGGCTAATGTGGGGGGAACGTGAACTTCATCATCGGTCAACTGAAGGTCTGAACATGTACGAGTACTATGCGAACAACCAGCATGTTCACAAACGTGTCCAAATCTATCAGCCAACTTTGAGTACTCAATCTTAAGGTCATCGGTCTCTAACGAACCAAATCTCAGACATATGTTATCTCCATGAACCTACCTCAGGGACTGCTTCGGCAGTCCCTTTTTCATTGGAGATCTCTATGGCTCATTTGATTGATTCCATGGCCTACACCGGCCAAACCCCTTGGCATGGCCTCGGCAATATCTTACCCCCACACCAGTCCCTTGATGTCTGGCTGCAAGCCGCCGGGATGAACTGGACCATCGAGCAAAGCGATGTGCTGTATCAGGGCGCGCCTGATAATCCCATCCTGCACACCTACCCCGACAGCAAGGTACTCTACCGCTCCGATACCCTGGCACCGCTGTCGGTAGTCTCACAGCGCTACAACGTGGTACAGCCCCATGAGGTGCTGCACTTCTATCAAGATCTGGTAGAAGCGGGTGGTTTCGAGCTGGAGACCGCAGGCTCGCTGAAAGGCGGCCGCAAACTCTGGGCCCTGGCCAAGACCGGCCAGGACCTGATGCTCAAAGGTGGTGACCTGGTGAAGTCCTATCTGCTGCTGGCGACTAGTTGTGATGGCACCCTCTGTACTACGGCGCAATTCACCTCGGTGCGGGTAGTCTGCAACAACACTTTGCAGGTTGCTGTAGGAGACCAGACCGGCGCCATCAAGGTGCCCCACTCAACCCAGTTCGACGCAACTGCCGTAAAACAGGCTCTGGGGCTTGGGGTAAGCCAGTGGGACCATTTCGGCCAGTACGCCAAAGAACTCAGCCAACGCCCTGTGGCACCTCAAGAGGCACTGAGCTTTTTCAGTGATCTGCTGGCACAGCCTGTGGAGGAAGAGAGCATTGTGCTCACCCGGCCAGTACAGCGTTTACATGAACTCTATCAAGGGGCAGGGATGGGGGCAGAGTTGGCCAGTTCACACAACACCGCGTGGGGATTGGTCAATGCGGTGACCGAGTATGTCGATCACCATCGCCGTACTCGCAGCCAGGATCATCGGCTGGATTCCGCCTGGTTTGGCCAAGGGGCTCAACTCAAATCCCGTGCCTTGGCGCAAGCCATCACCCTGCTGCAATAGGAGAGAGCAACATGTCTTCATTGCACTATGGCGATCACCTTATCTCCCCACGCATCGGGTATGAGCATCACGGGATCTACGCCGGTGACGATTGGGTGATCCACTACCAGGGCCCGTTTTCTGGTCATGACGCGTGTCAGGTTGTCATGTCTACGTTAGGGGCGTTTTGCCAGGAGAAGGACTTTATTATCAGGACCCATCCTCAGCGACTTAGCCCGGATCACAGTGTCAACCGAGCGCACAGCCGTCTGGGCGAACGCAGTTATAACCTGCTGTTCAACAACTGTGAGCACTTCGTGATGTGGTGTATCAAAGACCAGCACCACTCAGCTCAAGTCACGGAGGCCGCAGTCACTTTGCTGGCGGCTCAAGTCGCGCGTTCTTCACTGGGACACCTGACCTCAGTGGCTACCGCAGGGGTAACAGGCGCCTCCCTGAGCTCATCCGTAGCAGGTGGTGCCACCACGGCGGCACTGACATCATTGGTTGGGGTTTCCACTGCGCCAGCATGGGCGCCGTTGGCCGTCGGGGCGGCTGCTGCCTATGGTGCCCACAAGCTGTGGAACTGGTTAACGGATTAGGCGGCTCATCAGGGCCGTCATGGTATCGGTGACCCACTGACGATCATCGTCGGTGAGTTGCTCGAGTTGGTGAGCTAATCTGACGGCTTGCTCAAGGGGCCGCGAACTGGTTTCACGGAGCAAGTCCGTCAGCTCACATCCAAATATCTGTGCCAACTCAGCCAGTCGAACGATAGTGGGAACCACAATCCCCCGCTCCATGCGAGATACCGCCTCCATCCCAATCTGCAGCCGTTCCGCGACTTCCTCTTGGGTCATTCCCCGTTGTTGACGTTGATAAGCAATGGCTCTGCCCACTGCTTTGGCTAACGCGTCCTGATTGATATCCATCACACCTCCAGATTCAACTCTAAAAGTTGACACCTGGACTTGTTGACATGAAGGACTCAAAACGATGAGGATCGCCCTTAATGGTTGATTTTGGTTGAGGCTGGACCGAATGGGTCGAATTACATCAAGACATTTTAGAAGGAAACAAACATGAAAAAATCCATGCTATTGCTAGTAATGCTGGCAGCCACTCAGCAAGCACATGCCCTCAGTGAGTCAGCCGCTGATGCCCCAGGCTGGAAGCAGTTTGGTAACGCAGCTGAGGGATTCAGCTACGGTGTCTATAACCGGGCGGATTCATTCACCATTCATTGTCACCCTAACAAACCCGCCACCATCAATGTGGACATCATGAGTGTCGGAAAATACGGCTCTCAGGACTATCAAAGTGATTTCGTTTTTGAAGTGGATGGCAAGATCTTCATTGGCCACCGGGTTCTTCAAGACCAGAAAAGTTTTGAGGAACTCTGGACCGCACTGAGAAATGCGAAAGAACTAGGCGTATATCAACGCGAAAAAGGCAGCCGCAAATTTTCGTTCCCAACAGCGAACATTGCAAACACGCTACCGGCGCTGGGCTCGCCAGGCTTTCCTTGCCAATCACAAGAGACCTATGACGCCGCCGTCCTCGACGAAGACCTGGCTAACATCGAACCGCTGAAGGAGGGCGATGTACAGTTGAGAAAACGCGGTAATCCCTATTACGGCAAGACGACCTGGAACAAGTACCTGCTCGATATCACCAGCCGCAGTAACCGGATGGTGATCACCGATCTCAAGATCAACCGGGGTAGTTGCACGATTAACCCGCAAGCCAAGCTGCCCTTCCGGATGGGCTTTGGCGGCAAAGTGACGCTCTCTCTGCTGCCGGAGGACTGTAACCCCCTTGAGGTTACTGTGACCACCCTGGGTGGCGAGCAGACGCTGTCGTTTGACCAATAACCCAACCCAGGGAGGCAACAGCCTCCCTGTTATTTTTAAAAGGTAATCACAATGAACCGACTTATCGCGCTGCTGGTGGCTCTTGCCACCAGTGGTGTCGGGGCAGAGGAAAATGGCTGGTCTCGCAGTTGGGGGCCGGGTACGCAGGCGAATTACAACGCCACCCTCGCAGGCTCCGCCCTGCTCACTATTATCTGCCGGGATGATGCGCCGCTCACCATGCTGGCGACGATGAACGGTCGTGATTATGGCAGCGACAGCAAACGTCAGTTTGCCTTACTGGTGGACGGACAACGCTATGACGCCCCTTACCGGCAAGGTGAGTTCCCCACGCTCTGGGAAGCACTTCGCAACGCAACTTCGGTGGCGCTATTGCTGCCGTCAAATCCCCCCATCGATTTGCCCACCAGCCACCTTGCAGAGGTACTGCCCGCCATTGGCTCGCCAGATAACAACTGTATTGCGCCTGGGTCATCACCGGACTTTGGCACACCGTGACGATGGCTGACACCCACCATTTCAACCACACCCAGAGGGAGGCTAATGCCTCCCTCGTTTTATTGGATATATGACAAGGAACGCTTATGACTATTCCCTTTTTCCGGGATGGCTTTGCCCTGCCCGTTGCCCAGGCGCTGCTCACGTTACTCAATCAGGAGGTCGCCCATATCGGCCTCAACCTCGAGTGCCTGACCCAACTCACCTTCAACTTTCGCAGCCCCACCTACAGCCCCGATCAGGGAGGGGCTCACCCGGTCGAGATCCGCTTGATACGCGGCCTTGATGGCTGGCTGTTCGATTACGTTACCGACTTCAGCTATCAGGGACTGGGCCAGGATGCCGAGCTCTGCAAGGAGCTCGATTTCAACTTCCTGGATGACGAACACTATTTGCAAGGATGGGGGCCTATCCAGCGCTCAGAGGCCCATGAGTTATTCACTCTGTGGCAGACCAACTTTGTTGCCTACTGCCGGATGGCGTACTTCACCGTTACGGTCAACGGGGAGTAGGGGGTGTGTGATGACTAACGAACTGCCGATATCTCACTATTCACGCCAGTGGCTTGGACTGGTTGTGGCTAAAGCTAAACTGCAGCCGACTCGCCGGGGCGAGCGCTGGTTGCTGCACCTGACTCCTTGTAGCCCAAACGCTCGCACCGTCACGCTGCACTTACGTTGGACTGGGGAGCTGTGGCAACTGCTCTCCCTCACCAATGCCGAGGACTGGCGGAGCATGAGCCAACCGAGGGATGAGATCTGCGTGGACCCCACTCGTCGCTGTTTCTGGCGCTGCCAAGCAGGCCCCGTCTCGCTCTCTGAGCAGCCTCGTGTACTGGGCAGCTTTCTGGCCGACCTGCAGCGTACCTGCATTCATCACGGCTATCGCGTGGAGAGTGACTCCTTACCTCAAGAGGAGGCGAAAGGTGACAAAACAACCGATCGCCGTTGAGCTTGAAGCGATTAATCGAGATGGCGAGACGCAGGTGGTGCGCGACAGCGGCCTGACCGTACAAGGTTACAGCGTTTATCTGCGGGCGGTAGAGACCAGTGGGTTGGCGCTGGCCACCAGGATAGCTGACTACGACACCATAGGACCTGCCTACCAGTTGGCAGAGCGGCTAAGTATTGCGCTCGCTATCCTACTCAACGTACTGGTCCCCGGACCGCTGATGCCGGTGAAGCGCACCCCTACAGCCGGAACAGGAGCAGAAGCCGCCACCAAGGCCAACTGAACACCCCTCACAGTGAACCAACAACCGCTCTACCTTTAACCCTGACATGCTTTATGTGTGCCGGGGTTTTGTTTATTTGGAGAACCCCACATGCGTTACCACAAACTCAAAGCCGGGGAATGCCCCGGCACCTATGTCGTCACCGAACCCGTGACCGAGCAAGACCTGTTGCGTATCGCCAATCAGATTGCTCGCAAGCGTCTTGCCAAAGGCTCCGCCATCACCAGTACCACAGAGGCCGCTGAGCGGCTGCAGACCCTGCTGCAGGACCGGGAGCACGAAGTGTTTGGTGCACTGTTCCTCGACTCCCAACATCGTGTACTGGCCTTTGAGGAGCTGTTTCGCGGCACCTTGGACAGCGCCAGTATCTACCCACGGGAAGTGGTCAAGCGGGCCATACTGCTCAACAGTGGGGCCATCATCGCGGTGCACAATCACCCCAGCGGTGACCCGGAACCCAGTCAATCTGACAGGGTCTTTACCCAGGCCCTCAAAGAAGCCTTGGCGCTGGTCGATGTGCGATTGCTTGACCATCTGGTGGTCGGTGCTGAGGGCGTGGTATCCCTGAAAGAGAGAGGTCAGCTATGAACTTGGTCCCAGGCACATCACACCTCACCGCCCTCGATATCCTCCTCGAATTGCGCTGTTGGCTGGCAGACAACGTCGAGATGCAGGCAGATCCCGCCATCGTGGCCCACCTGCCTAACGGCTACCAGCTCACCCAGGCTGACTGCATCGAGGTCATTGATGTGCTGCTACATCAGCTGCGCGATTAGCCAATCCGGATCATCAGGTCCAACACCATCACCCACAAGGCCACCTCACTGCAGGTGGCCTTTTGCATTTCAAGGAGCTAGCCCATGTCTGCCTTCATGATCGATCGCCAGGACTACCTGACCTTTGCCGTGCAGTTACACCGCTTTTGCAATGGCCCGTTGCCACCGCACTACACCCTGGAGCTACTGCGCACCCTCTGGTGGTTGCCGCCAGCAGACACGACCAGTACCTGGACGTGGCGGGTAGACCGGCTGGTACGGTTGATGATGCTCGCCAACCGGCGGGCAGTCTGGCATCGCTATCAGTTAGGACGCCAGCAAGAGCAGAAGGAACCACGCCAGCACTGCTCGACCAAGCTGGGACAGATTAAACCTGCCCACAGTTACCACCAGGCACCACTCACCGATAGCGAGC
>NZ_JAPCIQ010000093.1:0-14043 GCF_027707405.1 Aeromonas sp. QDB68
ATCGATTGGATCGGACATACTGAGTACAGTGAAACCAGAATAGAGCAATTAGATCACATCTTTAATCTGATTGGTATTACAACTTGTTGATCTGCCGAATCAGCGTAAACAACACGTTGGTGCAGTCCCTCTGATTGGAGGCATTGCAGTGTGTCTGGGGGTTTACCTCAGCGTCTTCTTCACGATCCCCTTGCAAAGTTCGATCATCATCATGCTGAGTTGTGCCGGTTGCATGATGATGATTGGTGCCATTGATGATGCCAAGGATATCTCCCCCTGGATCCGGCTGAGCTTGCAGGCCCTCCTGATCCTGGTGCTCTGCCTCTCGACCAATATCAGCCTTCATCAGTTTGGTGATGTGCTGGGGGTCGGCAATCTCACCATCCCATTTGTGGATCTGCTGGTCGCCATAGTCGCGGTCTGCGCCGCCATCAATGCTTATAACATGATGGATGGCATTGACGGGCTTGCTGGCAGCATGGCTGGCATCTCGCTGATCGGGCTATCCATCCTGTTTTCCGATACCATGCCAGAGATGGCCCAGCTCTGTCTGGTCATCACCATTGCACTGGTGCCTTATCTGCTGGTCAATCTCAATATTCCGCCCTTCAAACGAAAGATATTCCTTGGGGATGCGGGCTCCATGTTCCTGGGTTTTGTCATCGGTTACCTGGTGCAGTTCGGCTCACAACATAATGAGCTGGAACCTGCATTTCGTCCTGTCACCGCGCTCTGGTTGATCGGCCTGCCACTGATGGATATGGTGGGCATCATGATCCGTCGTATTCGTAAAGGCCAATCCCCCCTGCGCCCTGATCGCAATCACCTGCACCATATTCTGCTTCATGCCGGCTTTACCTCCCGCGAGGCCCTGCTATTGATCGTGGTGGCTAATTTGAGCATCGTTTTCTTCGGCATTTTTTCCGAACAAGCCCAACTGCCTGAATGTCTGATGATGGCACTCTATCTGCTGCTATTTGCCGTCTATTCCTATTGCATGTCGCATGCGTGGAAGTTGGGGCGTTGGGCTAAGGGGAATAAAAGATCTGCATCCGATTCTGCTCGAATGAAAAGAAGTTAATCCACTCGAATAAAAGATATAACATCTAACGTTGTAAATAGGATTTTGAATGAAGATTCTCGTTACTGGTGGTGCCGGCTTTATCGGTTCAGCCGTTGTTCGTCATATCATCCAGCATACCCAAGACTCAGTTGTCAACCTCGACAAGCTGACCTATGCAGGCAACCTGGAATCCCTGGCTGAGGTCTCGGGCAGCGATCGCTACGCGTTCGAGCAGGTCGACATCTGCAGCCGCGTCGAACTGGATCGGGTGTTTGCTACCCATCAACCGGATGCCGTGATGCACTTGGCCGCCGAGAGTCACGTTGATCGCTCTATCACAGGCCCCGCCGACTTCATCGAGACCAATATCGTCGGCACCTATATGATGCTGGAAGCGGCCCGCGCCTATTGGAACGGTCTGGACGAGGCGCGCAAGACGGCCTTCCGCTTCCACCATATTTCCACCGACGAGGTGTATGGCGATCTGCCACATCCGGATGAAGCGTCTGCTGGTGAACCCTTGCCACTCTTCACTGAAACGACGCCCTACGCCCCCAGCAGCCCCTATTCTGCCTCCAAGGCTTCCAGTGACCATCTGGTGCGCGCCTGGCGCCGTACCTACGGCATGCCCACCATCGTCACCAACTGCTCCAACAACTACGGCCCGTACCATTTCCCCGAGAAACTGATCCCGCTGGTGATCCTCAATGCGTTGGATGGTAAGCCGCTGCCGGTCTATGGCAAGGGCGACCAAATTCGCGATTGGCTCTATGTGGAAGACCACGCACGCGCGCTCTACAAGGTGGTGACCACGGGCTTGGTCGGGGAGACCTACAACATCGGCGGTCATAACGAGAAGCAGAATCTGGAGGTGGTACACACCATCTGCGATCTGCTGGACGAGATGGTGCCGAAGGCGGGCTCTTATCGTGAGCAAATCACCTATGTGGCGGATCGCCCTGGCCATGATCGCCGTTATGCCATCGATGCCAGCAAGATGAGCAGTGAGCTCGCATGGCAGCCGCAAGAAACTTTCGAATCTGGCATTCGCAAAACTGTGCAGTGGTATCTGGATAACCAACAGTGGGTCAACAACGTCAAGAGCGGTGCCTACCAATCCTGGATTGAGCAGAATTACGGGGAGCGTGCCTGATGCATATTCTGCTGTTTGGCAAAAACGGTCAGGTCGGTTGGGAGCTGCAGCGTGCACTCGCACCGCTGGGCCGCATCACTGCCGTTGATTTTGACTCCACCGATTATTGTGGCGATTTCAGCAACCCGGCAGGGGTGGCCGACACGGTACGTCTGGTCAATCCGGACGTGATTGTCAACGCCGCAGCCCACACCGCAGTCGACAAGGCGGAGAGTGAGCGGGAATTTGCCGAGCTGCTCAACGCGACCAGTGTGGCGGCGATCGCCAAAGAAGCGGAAGCATTGGGTGCCTGGCTGGTGCATTACTCCACCGACTATGTGTTCGATGGCAGCGGTGAGCGCCCCTGGGTGGAAACCGATGCAACTGCACCGCTCAACGTCTACGGTGAAACCAAGTTGGCAGGGGAACAGGGGGCGGCTCTCTGCGCTCGTCACCTGATCTTCCGCACCAGCTGGGTCTACGCCGCCCGTGGAGCCAACTTTGCCAAGACAATGCTGCGCTTTGGCAAAGAGCGTAGCGAGATGTCGGTCATCAATGACCAGTTCGGCGCCCCGACCGGTGCCGAGTTACTGGCCGATTGCACCGCCCATGCGATCCGCGTGGCGCAGAGCAGACCCGAGGTTGCCGGGCTGTACCATCTGATTGCCTCCGGTACCACCACCTGGTTTGACTACGCCCAATTGGTGTTTGCCAAAGCCAGAGAGGCTGGCGTTGATCTGGCGGTCACGCAACTCAATGCAGTGCCGACCAGCGCCTTCCCGACCCCTGCCAAACGCCCCCATAACTCCCGCCTTGATACCGACAAATTCCAGCGCACCTTCGATCTGGTGCTGCCGGACTGGACCGTCGGCGTGGAGCGGATGTTGACCGAGATCCTCAGCAAGTAAATCCCTGGTCAGGGATGTGTTGAGTGCATCCCTGGCTGGCAAGAGATAAAACGTAAAAGGTGTAGCTGCAAGCCACCTTTTTCTTTTGCAATTTAAAAATAAGAAACAAGCATCATGACCAAACGTAAAGGCATCATTCTGGCCGGTGGCTCAGGCACCCGTCTCTATCCGGTGACCATGGCGGTTAGCAAGCAGCTGCTGCCTATCTATGACAAGCCGATGATCTACTATCCGCTCAGCACCCTGATGCTGGCGGGCATTCGCGATATTTTGATCATCAGTACGCCGCAAGATACCCCCCGTTTTGAGCAATTGCTGGGTGACGGCAGTCAGTGGGGCCTGAACTTGCAATACAAGGTGCAGCCAAGTCCGGACGGGTTGGCACAAGCCTTTATTCTGGGTGAAGAGTTTATCGGTTCAGACCCCTGTGCGTTGGTGCTGGGGGACAACATCTTCTATGGCCACGACCTGCAGAAACAGTTGGCGGCGGCTGCGGCCAAAGAGAGTGGTGCTACCGTCTTTGCCTACCATGTGCATGACCCCGAGCGTTATGGGGTGGTGGAATTTGATAAAGAGGGTACCGCTATCTCGCTGGAAGAGAAGCCGTTGGAGCCCAAGAGCAACTATGCGGTGACCGGCCTCTATTTCTACGACAACAGCGTTGTTGAGATTGCCAAGAGCCTGAAGCCGTCGCCCCGTGGTGAGCTGGAAATTACCGATGTGAACCGTATTTACCTGGAGCAAGGCAATCTGTCGGTGGCGATGATGGGCCGTGGTTATGCCTGGCTTGATACCGGAACCCATGAAAGCCTGATAGAAGCGAGTAACTTTATTCAGACCATCGAGACCCGTCAGGGGTTGAAGGTGGCCTGCCCGGAAGAGATCGCCTATCGCCAGAAGTTTATCAATGCCGACCAGGTCCGTGAACTTGCTGCGCCGTTAGCAAAGAATGCATATGGTCAATATCTTTTAAAATTAGTTTGAAACGTCATCTCTGAGTGTTAAGGAAAGTGCGAACAAGTATCCCAAGAACAAAAAATGAAAATTTTAGTCATTTAATATCAATGGGTTACCAGTAAATGCTCTCGTGCCATATGACTTATTCGCACCTTCCTTAAGTGATTTTTCAACCTAATAATATAAAATCTATTTCAATTTTTTATAAAGGTATGAATATGATTCATGTATTATCTGATGTGCAATCTAAAAATGTTGGAGATGATACCAATATTTGGCAGTTTTGTGTTGTTTTGCCTGGAGCCGTGATAGGTAAAAGTTGTAATATCTGTGCCAATTCCTTTGTCGAAAATGATGTAGTGATTGGCGATAACGTGACAATAAAATCTGGTGTTCAGTTATGGGATGGCATTAGGATCGGAGATAACGTATTTATTGGCCCAAACGTAACCTTTACGAATGATAAGAACCCCAGATCAAAATCTTATCCAGAAGAGTACTTAAAAACAGAAGTAAATAAAGGCGCATCAATTGGTGCAAATGCGACTGTATTACCAGGTGTTACAATTGGTGCAAATGCTATGGTTGGTGCTGGCGCCGTTGTGACGAGAAACGTACCTGAAAATGCTATTGTAATGGGGAATCCGGCCACAATAAAAGGCTACGTATCAGCAAAAACAAAAACAATAGCATCAAACGATGTATTTGACGTAACTTTCGAAAAATCAAAAGTCAAAGGTGTTACTCTTCATAAATTCAAATTAGTAAATGACATGCGTGGAAATTTATCTGTTGGTGAATTTGAAAAAGAAATTCCATTTACACCTAAAAGATACTTCACTGTCTTTGGTGTCCCAAATAAAGAAGTGCGAGGGGAGCATGCACATAAAGAGTGCCAACAGTTTTTAATTTGTGTGAGTGGTAGTTGCAACGTATTAGTTGATGATGGAGAAAATAGAGAAGAGTACTTGTTAGATAGTCCGAACAAAGGAATATACTTACCTGCAATGACTTGGGGTGTGCAATATAAATATTCACCGGATGCCGTGCTTTTGGTTTTTGCTTCACACAATTATGATGCTAATGATTATATTCGAGAATATCAATCCTTTATCGAGCTGAGTAAACAGAAATGATCCCATTTTTAGACCTGAAATCAATTAACACTCAATATGCTGAAGAATTGAAAAAAGCCTGTTCGAAAGTCATCGATTCTGGCTGGTACATTATGGGTTCTGAATTAACTGCCTTTGAGCAAGAATTTGCTGCTTACTGTGGTACCAAGTATGCAATCGGTGTTGCCAACGGGCTGGATGCGTTAACCTTGGTGCTGCGCGCATGGAAAGCGCTTGGCAGGTTAAAGGCGGGTGATGAGGTGATTGTTCAGGCCAATACCTATATCGCTTCCATCCTCGCCATTACTGAGAATGATTTGGTGCCGGTATTGGTTGAGCCAGATTCGGCCACATTTAATCTAGCATCAGCAACTGTTGCGGCTGCTATTACCCCGAACACCAAGGCTATATTACCGGTTCACCTCTATGGCCAGCTTTCCCCAATGCCTGAGCTGTTGGCTATTGCTAGGGAGCATAATCTACTGGTGCTTGAAGATTGTGCCCAAGCCCATGGCGCTGAAATTCAAGGCAAGCGTGCTGGTAATTGGGGGGATGCTGCTGGTTTTAGCTTCTATCCCGGGAAAAATCTAGGGGCATTAGGAGATGGTGGTGCTATTACGACCAATCATGATGAATTAGCGCAAACTATTAAAGCTCTGCGTAATTACGGATCACACAAGAAGTATGAAAACCTCTACCAAGGAGTAAATAGTCGCCTGGATGAAATTCAAGCCGCAATGTTGCGTGTAAAGTTACCGTACCTGGAAGCTGAGACCATTCGTCGCCAACATATTGCTAAAACTTATCGCTCGGGGATCGTGAATCCACTGGTCACGTTGCCTAATGTTATCGATGAATTGGCGCATGTTTGGCACCTGTTTGTTGTGCGCTGTGAAAAGCGTGAAGCACTGCAAGCTTATTTAACTGAGCAGGGTATTCAGACACTGATTCACTATCCAGTTGCACCACATAAACAACAGGCATATAGCCAGTGGAACAGTATATCTCTGCCATTTACGGAGGAAATCCATCAGCAAGTTCTGTCTCTTCCACTTGACCCAACGATGAGTGATGAGTCAGTTGCTAAAGTGATTGCAGCGGTAAATGGGTTTAATGCATGAAACGCTTATTCAAAGTCACTGCCATGACAGGTTTATTGACACTGCTTAAAATGGCAATGGGCTTTGTGATTGCCAAGGTGGTGGCCATTTATACTGGCCCCACCGGCATGGCAATGCTCGGGCAAGTGCAAAGCATGGTCGGCAGTTTAAACGGCATAATTAATGCGCCTGCCGGTAGCGGAGTAGTGCGCTTTACCGCCGAATATAAAGAGCAAGGATTTGATGCTTGCGCACCTTGGTGGCGAGCTGCGTTGCAATGGGTATTGATTATTTCAGCTATTGCCATTCCTGTTGGGTTGTTATTTGCTAAGCCGATTGCGAGCGGTATATTAAAAGATGTGAACCTTGCCTGGGTCGTGATGGCCACTGTTATCGTATTGCCGTTTGCCGCCATCGGAACCTTATGCAATTCGGTGATCAACGGCCAGCAGTTATATCGCCGTTATGTCGGGCTGGGTATGCTTTCAGCGCTGATCTCGGGCTGCGTAATGTTGGGCATGATTGCTTGGAAAAATATTGAGGGCGCATTATTAGCGGCAGCCGTGCAGGCTGCCTTGATTGGCGTCGTAATGTTAATTACCAACCTGCGTCAGCCTTGGTTTAAGCTGCGCTACTGGTGGGGCCCAGTAGCGCCCAAAGCTCGTAAAGACATTGGCGGTTATATGCTGATGGCAATCACCAGCGCGTTAACCGTGCCAGTCTCATTGATCTTGATACGTAATATATTAATAGATCAAGTGGGTTGGGATGCCACCGGCCAATGGCAAGCAGTATATAAAATATCTGAAGTTTATTTAGGGGTGGTTACCATGGCGCTTGGCACTTATTATTTGCCGCGCTTGGCTTCATTAACTAGTGTTGATGCGATTGTCAGTGAGATAAATAAAACTGCAAAGGTTATCATCCCAATGGTGGCCTTTATGGCCCTGGGTGTTTACTTATTGCGGGATGTGGTAATTTCTCTATTGTTTACTGAATCATTTCGCAGTGCCCGTGATCTGTTCGCGATTCAATTAACCGGAGATGTAATTAAAATAGCGAGTTGGCTATATGCTTATCCCATGCTATCTCGTGGAGCCACTAAATGGTTTCTGGGGACCGAAATCATATTCTCGATCTCAGTTGTGACCTTAACCTATTTTTTGGTTTCTAAGATGGGGTTGAAAGGTGCAACAGTTGCTTATTTAGTCAATTATTCGGTATACTTTTTGATTGTCAAGTTGAATATAAAAAGATTTTCCCGTTAATAACAATTAAGCGAAAAATATTGGATGTGAAAATTTAAAGTACAGATAAATTCGTTTTGTATGGCAAGTGGTTTTTATGCAAGTGTTGAATCTGTAATAATGTGATTTAACCACCTCAAATGTTCGTGGTACGTAATTTCATATCCTTCACCTAACCTGTAGAATAGTAAATATGTATTAATAATTACGTTATCATAACTTTCGATAAATTTATTAACAATCATCGATGAACACACCTTCATCGGCCCTAATGCTCTCTGTTTTGATGGTAACGTTCATCCACTGCATCCTGCTAAACACCTAGGGAAGGTGCGAATAAGTCATATGGCACGAGAGCATTTACTGGTAACCCATTGATATTAAATGACTAAAATTTTCATTTTTTGTTCTTGGGATACTTGTTCGCACTTTCCTTAGCGACTAATCAGATCGCACAAACTGGACTGAGTTCCCTTCCTCCGGTGATCTACTATTCGGAACAGCTATTTAGGTAGCACTTATCACTCCAAACTGGTGACAGATGATGATAACGTGTTTATAGGCGACAATTTCACTGTGTTGCAAGTTGTAAGCATCGGTGATGACAGCTCGATTGGTACAGGCCACATGATTTCGTAATAAATTCCCGTGTGTATGATCGTGGATATAGGGTAGGAGTTGGCAATTTTTGATTTTAAATGAGAAGTAAAATTAACAATATGAAAATTTTAATTTATGGTGAATACAGTGGTTATGGTAAATCCTTAGCTGCGGGGTTTCGTGAATTGGGCCATGAAGCAGCAGTCTTTTCACCCAACGGTGATGGTTGGAAAAAACTTGACGCAGACTATGGCCTTGTGGCTAAAACTAAAATTGGGAAATTAAAAGATCTTTTTGGGTTGATCCCTATTTTTATAACGTTTGATGTTATTTACATCATGAATCCTAGCTTCTTCAGCTTCAAGTTATTAGGACCATTGATGCTGTTGTTGTTTAAACTTAAAGGGATCAAATTATTTCTATTATGTTGTGGCGATGATGTTGAGTACATTAAGGCGGGAGAGTCTGGCATAATCAATAAATTTGTTTTTACAGGGATTGATTATCCGGCAATTAAATATTTTAAAAAAACAGCTGAAAAAATCATAAATTATTTATGTGCTAAGGCTGCGAATAAAATAATACCCACTATGTATGATTATCAAGCACCTTGGAAAGCTAGTCGCTTTAATTATAAAGTTACGGAAGTGGTCCCATTGGCTTGTTATGTAGAAAATATACCAAAAATTAAACCTACAAATACCAAGGCAATAAAGATTATGCATGGCATTAACCGCCGTGATGTTAAAGGAACCGATGTCATCCTTGCTGCATTAAAACGTATTGAAAGTACTTTCTCAAACGTGGAGATTTATACCCCTGAGAAATTAAGTCAATCAGAGTATCTTAAATTATTTTCTGAAATAGACATTTCTATTGATCAGTGCAAATGTCACAGTTACGGTATGAATGCTATTTACGCCATGATGCACGGTCATGTGGTTCTAGCCCCAGCAGATGAGCAACATTGTGCATCTTTCAATATTTATAAGTCACCAGTTGTGTCTATAAATCATGATGCGGATGATATCTTTCATAAATTGAAAATATTAATTATGTCTGCCGAGTCTTTAGACAGGCTTAAAATTGAAACAGTTGACTATGCTGCTAGATATCATAAGCCGGCGCATGTTTGTAACCTCTTATTAAAAATAGCAAGCGTAAAGTAACGAGTATAATTGTACTTTTGTATATGACGAGATCTTTAGATGAAAAAAATTTGTTTCTTTGTCGGTAACCTTAATCAAGCTGGCGGCACCGAACGTGTTTCATTGGTTATTGCAAGTGAATTACAGGCCCGCGGTTATCAAATCCACATGCTGAGTTTACAATGTGGTGATAACCCATTTTTTGAACTGGCCGATGGAATTCAAGTCAGCCAGTTGTTTACTACAGCGGGACGAGGCTCGCTACGCATGCCGCTGGCAATTTTAAAATTGCGCCGTTATTTGCAGCAACACCAGATTGACATCCTGATTGATGTAGAGTCAATGTTGGCTTTGTATGCGTTACCTGCGGTATTGGGTTTAAATATACGTCATATTTGTTGGGAGCATTTTAACTACAGCGTGGATTTAGGTAAAGCTAGCCGCCGATTGGCTCGAAAGTTAGCGGCACGGTTTGCTGATGACGTTGTCACGTTAACTGAGCGTGATAAGCAACTTTGGGTGGCGAATACAAAGTGTACAGCGAATATAGTTTCCATTCCAAACCCGGTCACGATTATACTACCGACTGAAATTAATCTACATAAAGCCAAACTATTTTTGGCTGTTGGCCGTCTTACTTATCAAAAAGGGTTTGATTTATTATTACAAGCCTGGGCGCAGGTTGCCCCGTTACACCCCGATTGGCGCTTGCGCATCGTGGGTGATGGTGAAGATAAAGCTATGCTCGAACAACTACGCCGCGAGTTAAATATTGAAGCGAGCACGGAGTTGTTGCCAAAAACCAACAATATCGCTGCCCACTATCAACAGGCAGCTTTTTTTGTGATGAGTTCGCGCTTTGAAGGATTGCCGCTGGTACTGATCGAAGCACAAGCTTATGGCTTGCCGATTGTTTCTTTTAATTGTGATACAGGACCTGCTGAAATTATTAAACACGGTGAAACAGGGTGGTTGTGTGAAGCGGGTGATGTGGCAGACCTATCAGATAAAATAAGCAATGCAGTAAGTTGCTTTAACGAGGAGGTAACATATAAATCATTTTCTCAACACTCTAAAGAAAATAGAAATGAATTTTCAGTCGATGTGATAATCGATAAATGGTCTGATTTATTATGAGTGCTATCAATTTAACTGATGTTTCCTCTAAAATACTAAAAACGTTTTTCTTTGCTTTTTGTTCAGCGTCATTTGCATTTTTATTAACATTATTGCCCAATGAATATTTTAGAGATAGAGACAACTACATTATTTACGCTAAAGATTCGCTAAACATAATGGAGCGTTATGATGGCATTGCTTTATTTACTAATGAGCCTTTGTTTTTGTTATTAAATAATGCGCTGACGTTTGTATTTACTGCAGAAGTGGTTCCGCTATTTTTTGTAGCTTTTACTGCGTTCACTGTAAGTTTTTTCATCTTTATTAGAAGCAGGAATTTACTGCTAATGGCATTGGGTTTTATGGCTTTGGTTTTGGTGCCGCAGTCATTTCATATGTTGTTAGTCGTGCTTCGGCAAGCATTTACTGCAACAGTATTAATGTGGGTTATTTTTTATTTTTGGCAGTCTAAAAGGTTTTTATTGCTGGTTTTTTTACTAGGCTTTATCCATTCATCTGCGTTTATTTTGTTTGCTTTTTTATCCATAGATAAATTATTCTCATCTATCATCAGTAAAAATATTATACACCGAGTCTGTTTTTTTATTTTTATTTCCGCTGTGGTTAGTTTTTTGATTATGCCACTCGCTGAAATCCTTGCATTGAGACAAGCGACAGAGTATCAGGATACTGTAGGTGGTGGTGGTGGTAATTTTATTCTGTATGTGTCTGTACTATTGGTGACACTTTCGCAAAGAAAAAAAGTACATACAGAGGATGGTTTTTATGTAGTAGCATTAGTTGGCATTTCTGTATATGTTGGTATGTACTTTTTTAGCCCATTCGCAGGCCGATTAATTACTTCATTTCTTCCGCTGATAATATGTTTGATGTGCATGTTTGGTAATGCAAGGGCATTATTTTTATTAGCTGGATTTGTTCTTGTTAATTCTTTAATATTTAAGGGCACTGTAGAAAGCAATAGCCTCTCGGTACAGGGTGTTCAATATTTATTCGGCGGTTATTAAGGTAAAAAATGAAAGTTTCATTAATCATCACTGGCCTTGGCATGGGTGGGGCGGAGCGGCAAGTTTGCGACTTGGCAGACCAATTTACAGCTAAAGGCCATAAAGTCTTGTTAATCTCGATGACCGGTGAGACGGTTAACCGCCCGCTATCTTCCAAGATTGACGTCGTAGAGCTTAATATGTCTAAAACCCCGTTTGGATTTATCAAAGCCTATTGGCAAGCGCGACAGCTAATCAAGCAATTTAAGCCTGATGTGGTGCATAGCCATATGGTGCACGCCAACTTGTTTTCCCGACTGTTGCGATTGAGCGTTCGCATACCAAAACTGATTTGTACCGCTCACAGTACCAGCGAAGGTGGGCGTGGGCGTATGCTTGCATATCGTATTACAGATAAGTTATGTGATATAAGCACGAATGTAAGCCAAGAGGCCGTTGATGCCTTTTTTGCTCAAGGTGCTGTAGCGAAGGGAAAGATGTTGGCGATGCATAACGGTATTGATACCCTACGTTTTATCTTTAATCCGGCAAGTCGTGCGAGCTTGCGAGCGCAATTAAAACTGACAGATAACACCCCTCTCATCTTGGCGGTAGGGCGTCTTACTGAAGCCAAAGATTATCCGAACTTATTAACCGCCTTCAATCAATTGCCCAGTGAGTTAAACCATGTGCAATTGGCGATTATTGGGATAGGTGAAGAGCAAGCCAATATAGAAACGTTCGCCGCACAATTGGGTTTAACCACTCGGGTGCATTTTTTAGGCCTGCAACGAAATGTGCATGAGTGGATGAGTGCTGCAGATATTTTTGTTCTCTCTTCTGCTTGGGAGGGGTTTGGTCTAGTTGTTGCCGAAGCCATGGCATGTCAGCGGGTTGTGGTTGCAACTGATTGTGGTGGCGTCAAAGAGGTTGTTGGAGAATGTGGTATTTTGGTGCCTCCAAGAGATCATCTTGCATTGGCAGATGGAATTAACACAGCGCTTCAGATGAGTAGTGATGAGATTGAAATGATAGGTGCTGCAGCAAGAAATAGAATAGTCACACGTTATTCGTTGAATGCTCAGGCGGAGAGTTGGTTATCTTTGTACCAGTAGTATTAATGCCAAATCTAGATTTTCAGAGGTATCTGTGAATAAAAATCATATAGTCATCGTGGCCAATACCGCATGGTCTGTTTTTAATTTTCGCCATGGTTTATTAAATCGATTACTCAGTGATGGGTATCATATATCGGTAGTAGCCCCTAATGATAAATTTTCCGGTAAGCTTAAAGACATGGGCTGTGATGTTATTGATCTGCCCATGTCTGCCAAAGGTGTCAATCCTTTCGATGATATAAAGTTAGTGACTTTATTGTATCGTTACTATCGTAAGCTAAATCCAGATTTTATTATTCATTATACAATCAAACCAAATATTTATGGTTCTTTGGCTGCTAAAATAGCCGGTATTCCATCGTTGGCGATTACAACTGGCTTAGGGTATACATTTGTCAATGACAATTTTATTGCCAAAATTGCACGGCAGCTCTATAAAATGGCATTTCGTTACCCTAAAGAAGTATGGTTTTTAAATGAAGATGATCGTCAAGCATTTTTAGCGTATAGCTTGGTTAGTGAAAATAAAGCTAAACTACTGCATGGCGAAGGTGTAAACGTATCACATTTTTCACCCATATCCTCTTCATCGGGTAACAATCCCACAACATTTTTGCTGGTTGCAAGAATGTTGTGGGATAAAGGGATCGGAGAATATATTGAAGCTGCTAGAGTTATTAAAAGTAAATATCCAAATACACATTTTCAATTGCTTGGCGCTTGCGATGTTCCTAACCCCAGTCTTATCAGTCGTGAACAAATAGGCATTTGGGAGTCAGAAGGGGTTGTTGAGTATTTGGGAACAACAGATGACGTAAGAACTGTTATTTCCAATGTTGATTGTGTGGTGTTGCCATCTTATCGAGAGGGTATTCCGAGAACGATGTTAGAAGCTGCAGCAATGGCCAAACCGCTTATCGTTTCTGATGCCCCTGGCTGCAAAGATGTTGTTATTAATGGCAAGACCGGATTCTTATGCAAAGTCAAAAACCGGGATTCACTTGCCGCAGCAATGGAGCTGATTATTAACCAATCAACACAAGAGCGCGTTGATATGGGGGTTGCAGGAAGAAATCTAGTGCTTCAAAAATTTGATGAGCGAGTCGTGATAAAAAAATATATTGACATGCTATCTAGATATAATTTGAGTGTCAGTGGGGTAACTATAAAAAGAAAAGTAGATAGTCGAATTGATAGCATGTTGAGTTAGGGAAGGTGCGAACAAGTTCCTGATATGAGATCATCATGTTCATCCGGAGCGCATCCCAGAGGGACATCATGAGCCATCAACTCACCTTCGCCGATAGTGAATTCAGCACTAAGCGCCGTCAGACCCGAAAAGAGATTTTCCTCTCCCGCATGGAGCAGATCCTGCCATGGCAGAATATGACCGCTGTCATCGAGCCGTTTTATCCCAAGGCGGGCAATGGCCGACGGCCCTATCCGCTGGAGACCATGCTACGCATTCACTGCATGCAGCATTGGTACAACCTGAGCGATGGCGCGATGGAAGATGCTCTGTACGAAAT